>JAQSYE010000308.1 GCA_029256305.1 Lacrimispora sp.
ATTTACAATTGAGCGAGTCTGATATTTTAGATTGTAAGGGCTGCGGCATCTGCTTTCAAAAAAGCGAATTATTATGTCCCTGCAGAGAAGATGAGATTAGCGATATAAAGGAAAAAATGAAGAATGCAGATGCAATTATTCTATCCTGTCCAGTCTATGCCTACCAGGTCACGGGACAGATGAAAAAATTTATTGATCGTTTGTCTTATCTATTTCACAGACAGGAGCTATGGGGTAAACCGGTACTTATTGTAATTACCACTGATGGAGGGGGGAGTAAACAGGTCTATAAATACTTGAAAATGACAGTATCCGGTTGGGCAATGGATCTGGTTGGTGATGTGCAGATCATTTCACCCATGTATTTTGAAAACAGGGAGCCCAAAGGTGTCTTTCAGTATAATAAGCGCATTTATGCCAAAGGACAGAAGAAGATAAAAATTATGGCGAAGAAGTTATATGAAAAAATGAGCCAGCCCAACAATAAAGTACCTACTTATTATGATATCTTTCTATTCAGCTGCCTGCGAAGTAAGATATATACATCAGATGCAGATCGTATCTATTGGAAAGAGAAAGGCTGGATTGATGCCCCTTACTTTTATAATGTGAAGTTAAATCCTATAAAACGTGTTTTTGGAAAGGGAATGAAGCGTCTTATTGATATACTTGGAAAAAAGATATCTTCTAGTACTTAATCTTGGCCTCACATCTCTGTTTTGCGAAAGTTGAGATTTCGAAATTTCAAAGGAGTCATGCCCGTTTTCTTATGGAAAATCTCTGTGAAATAGCTTTGATTGGGAAAAGCCAAAACAGAGGAGATCTGCGAGGGAGTATAGTTAGAATAGATCAACATATTCTGGGCAGTCTCGATTTTTTTATCCCGAATATACTGGCTGACTGTTATATCCACTTCTTTTTTAAACAGGCGGGATAAATAGGAGGAGTTTAAACCGACAGAAGACGCAAGTGTTTCTATGGTGATTCGGGTATGGAGGTTGTCGCAGATGTAATCAATGCATGCCGCAATATGCCTGGAGGTGACTTTGTTTTTCCTTAAAAATTTCATACGTTTCGCATAGTCCAGACACATGACGGGATGAAGCGCGGCAACCTCCTCTGGTTTTGTACAGCTATCGGCTTTTTGGATATAGAGATCGCTCAGACTATAAGCGGTTGTAAGTTCCATTCCGCCCTCCATGCAGTATCTGGCCACCAACGCGGCAGTGATCGCAAAATGATATTTTATATTTTGAAGGGAATGAATCGAAAGAGTACCGAGTCCTTTTTTGGATAGAAGAGACTCCTGACAGAGTAGCTGTACTTTTGCCATGTTTCCCGATTTTATTACGGAGTAAAATTCCTGCTCTGGTGTATAAGGAGCACGGATTAAATTGTTTTCTCTTCTCACAAATTCCTGAAATGCCAGTTCTTTTTTTATATTCATGGTAGAGGTCCTCTTTTACACCGTTATTTTCTTTTGATATTATATCATGAGAACAATAGAAAAGAAAAGATAATGATATCATTTGACAGTCATATCAGATAGTATAAAATTATCTAAAAGAAAGGCAGTGAAGCGATATGAAACTGAAAAGAGGGCTGAATTTAGGGGGATATTTATCTCAGTGCACTCACAATATGCGGCATTACAGTACATTTATCGGGAAAGCGGATATAGAACAGATAGCAGCATGGGGATTTGATCATATCCGTCTTCCCATTGATTACGAGGTTCTGGAAGATCAGGAAGGCAATTGCAAAGAGGAAGGTTATCGATTCGTCCATTCTATATGTGACTACTGCAGGGCAAATAAACTAGATGTGATTCTGGATCTGCACAAAGCATATGGCTATGATTTTAATGATGCCGGGAACAGGCAGAAAAATGATTTGTTTCATAATCCCTATTTGCAGGAGCGTTTCGTTAATCTTTGGAGCAGAATTGTAACGGAATTTAAAAACTACGACAATGTAGCATATGAATTGCTGAACGAAGTTGTAGAGAAGGAAAATGCGTTGCTTTGGAATGACCTGATCGACAAAACCGTGACGGCGATACGGAGAATCGACTCATTTGTACCCATTATTTATGGGGGGATTCAGTGGAACAGCGTCAGTACATTAAAATTACTGAAAATACCGGAAGATAAAAATATTATCTTTACCTTTCACTTTTATGAGCCGCTTTTGTTTACCCATCAAAAGGCTCATTGGGTGAAACAGATGGATCCGCAAAAGGATATCTTTTATCCCGAAAGCATGGAATATTACCGCTTACAGTCTGCCGCGCTTGGAGAACAGGGAGAAGCTGTCTTAAACTCAACAGCTGAGACCATGGGGAGAGAGTTCTTAGAGGAAATGGTGAAGGAAGCGGTTCTGGCTGCACAAAAGGCCGGAACTCAGCTTTACTGCGGAGAATTCGGCGTGATTGACCAGGCGCCGGTTCAGGACACGCTGCGGTGGTTTTGTGATGTACATGCTATATTTGAGAAGTATCAGATTGGCTGTTCCATATGGACTTACAAAGAGATGGATTTTGGTTTGATAGGAAAGCATTATAAGGACATCCGGGAAGAATTAATACAGATATGGACCCAGGAACCGTAAAGCATTTGCCAAATCTTAGTCTTGACGAAACAAAGAAAGCATGATAATATTTGTTCAATTAAATATTTGCATTACAAAGAATTATTAATAATTCGGAGTATAAGAAAAGCTATGAAAAGAAAGAGTAGCATTTTCAATTCCAAACAGAAAGATGCCGGTTGATGAGAGGCTCATGGATAGAAAGTGTGAATACATCTTGGAGCTGCG
>JAQSYE010000097.1 GCA_029256305.1 Lacrimispora sp.
TCCGAATATGCAGTTGAAAAGGGAGATATGATTGATGAAGGCGTTTCCGTTCTATACAGTACGATATCCGGCATGATACAAAAAGGAACAGCGAATGAAGGCGAAGAATACAAGGCACTCATTATAGACTGCGGAGGTGGAACTACAGATCTTTGTTCCTGCCGTTTCCGTATTTGGGACAATCGGGTATCCTACCGGATTGAGATTGACACTTCCTATGAAAATGGAGATACGGACTTTGGAGGTAATAACCTAACCTTCCGGATCATGCAGCTTTTAAAAATTTCCATTGTCAATCAGTTATTTCCCGGTGCCCTGCTTTCTAAAGAGCAGATTCTGGCGGGGTACGATGTAGATGTGTTCCGCTATGTGGATCAAAGTGGACCGTCAGAATTGTATCGGGAGTTAGAGATGGAGTACAATAAAGCGGAGGAATTTTTACCCACCCGCTTCAGGGAATATGAGAACCGGAGCCGTGCAGATTATTACAAAGTAAAAAATAATTTTTACTTTCTATATCATATGGCAGAGGTTGTAAAAAAGGAGTTTTATAATCATGTTGGAATTCTCCGGGTTGCCCTGTCTTCTCAGGAAGTGAGGGAGAGTGCCACCCGCTGGATCGCTGCAGACAAATGGAAGATCTCCTGCCGGAAGCCAGCAGGACTTGAAACCATCAAAGAATTTCCGGCTGTTTATTTCAGCATCTATGAGATTGAAATGTTATTAAAGGCAGATATTTACGGGGTTATCCGTAAATTTGTAGAGGGAATGTATGAGGAAGATGTGTTGGAGGATTATTCCATCATCAGGCTGACTGGCCAGTCTTGCAAGATTGAGATCTTTCGAGATGCACTAAAGGAGTTTGTTCCTGGAAAAGCCATTCGGTTTAAGAGAAGAACCGGGGATATGACAAAGGATTTTGAGCTGAAGATGGCATGTGTGGATGGAGCACTGCAATATTTAAAGGACAAGAAATACGGATTTGCAGATGTGACAATCCGCACAGAAGAGCCTGCACTGCCTTATCAGATCACCGCGGTTACTCACAATGGAGATGAAGTGGTATTAATCCATCCGCTGAAGCGCAACAGTCCCAGTGGAATGATTTCCAGGAATATGGAGGATTTAACCCTGAAGCTCTATTTAAAAGATTTATCAGGAAAAGAACGGTATCAATATACATCTTATAGTAGCCCCGAAAATTATAAAGAGAAAGAATATGAAGAGATTCGGGAGTTGTATGGAGAACACATACCACAGGCGGACACAGATGATATCATTGAACAGGAAGTAAAATTCTTCGTTTGGGCCAACCCCATGGAAGGAGCCTTTACTGTAGTTCCGGTGTACCGGAAGGAGAAAAAGCTGTATCTCGGGAATGAGGAGAAATTCTCTTTTGAAAATGACGGTTGGATTCAAAACTTTTTTGATGGATCGAAATGATGGGCTGAAACAATAACAGTGCATGTAAAAAAGCCGGAAAGCAGATAAAAGATCAGGGAGGAACCAGCAGATGCAGAATTTATACCCGCTATTTGAGCGAAACCGAATATTGAAGAAAGAACTGCTATGGTCTTTAAGAGATTATTCATTTGCCCATATTCAACTGGAATATCAGGAATATGACCAGGGAATCCTGAGAGGCTATGAGATAAGGGTCATGGAAAATGATTTGGTTATTGGCCCTGGAATCTTTAAATACGGAAAGTTTGTCTGCCTTCAGACAGAGGAGGAGCGGGTTCCTTATACACCGAAGGAGCAACTGCAGTATTTAAGAATAAAAGTAGAAGTGGACAGTTCTTCCCAGGATTATATTGCTTACAAAATGGGATATTATCTGACAACAGATGAAAAGAAGGAAGAAAATGAATTTGAACTTTGCCGCTTTCATTTAAGGAGCGGTGCGCGGTTGAGGGATCAATACAGGGATTTTGGAGATATGGAAACGGAATATGATACAGTCAGCCTCATTCATTCAGAGTGGGGGGGGATGGGAGGAAAAACGCTTTCTCCTACCATTGTAAAGTACTTTGCAAGGATTGTTTTGGAAAGTGAAAACAGTCAGTTGGAGGACCGCTCCTTTGCCTATCTGTGCCTAACCCAGCCAGGGGGAATACCGGTTCATGTATTAGCTTCTTATGTCAGTAAGCGGAGTGGGACGCAACTGGAGACAGTAGTAAATAATCAATTGATTTACCGATCCATGCGCAGCATAATTGAAGAGATTCAAAAGGTCGGGGAAAAAAATGGGGGCAGTAGAAAAGAAAGGCACAGAATACTTGTGGATTGAGTATATCACAACCAATTTTTATTCTATACATTACAAACCTATGTTATAATAATCCTAAACATACATAACAGAATGCGCGTCTACCGTTGCATCAAAAGGACTGAAAGGGTGTGACAAACCAGATGAACTCCATGGAATCAGCCAGAAGATCAAAATACAAAGAGCCAATCCAGCACGGAAATGCATTTTTCCCTTTCAGCACCCACGAAACCGATATCAGGCTGAGAGAAGGAAAAACCTTTCACACCTATATTATGAACGGAGAGAACTTCGGAGGTCTGGTTGGGTTAGGACAGGAGCCTCCCTTATATTTTCACTGTCACAGAGAAATGGAACTATTCTGGGTATGCAAAGGAACTGCCAGAATCAGCATAGAAAATGAAGAAATTCAAGTTCGTGCAGGAGACGTGCTGTTAATCCGTCCAGACAGAATCCACGGCTCCAATGACTTTTTAAAAGAAGACCTCATCTACCGGACCATTTTATTCCGCTACGAATTTGTAGGCAGTATGGAGAATGACGTCGTTCGGCAGAACTACATCGATCCTCTGTTTTCCGTAACAACCGGACCTTATATCTTTCTGTCTTCCGGGCAGAAGGAGAGTGAGAGACTGTATCTTCTTTTAAATGAAGCATATGCCATATATGAAAGTGGCCCAAAAGGATTTGAACTGCTTTTAAAAGCCAGAATACTGGAGTTCTTCTATGAAGTAATAAAAAGCGGAAAAATATCACAGCCCCAAGACCAGACCGACGCAGGAATCGGCTTATTTATGAAAGACATCAATCGTTACATAACAGAAAATTATACCAACAAAATCGAGCTTAGTGACGCTGCAAAGTATGTTTCCATGAGCAAGGGATATTTTTGCCGCTACTTTAAACATGCGTTTCATATGACCTTTCATGAGTATCTGACCAATGTAAGGCTGAGGGAAGCCGAAAATCTTGTTCGTACCACTCATCTTGGAATGGAAGCGATTGCAATCCGAACCGGTTTTTCTAATTCCAATTACTTTACCGTCAGTTTTAAGAAGCATTATCATATGATTCCCACAAAATACCGAAACGAAGTCAATATTTAATCAGACTTCACGATACCCAGGAAGAGGAACCCCTAATTGCGGAGCTCCTCTCTTTTTTCATCCCTCCCATAAAGTCATTTTTTTAATAAAAGTGGTCAACAAAAACAGGGTAACTTCATGCGCATACTACTAAAATAATAGCATGAGCCAAAAGAAAGGGGTAAAATAGGCATGAATTATATCAGAGAAGACCAGGGAGCTATTATTTTTGAAAATGACGGGGAAACCCTGCGAATTGAACCATGGGGCGAAAATTCCCTGCGGGTGCGAGCTGTGATGATGGGGGATATCAAAGATACCGATTACGCACTTCTTCCATTACCATCTAAACCAGCCGCAGTCATAATAAAAGATGAGTTTAACGGAGCAATCACCAACGGAGCAATCACCGCAGTATTATCCGTAGACGACTGGCATGACAGATGCAGAGTGAGCTTTTTTAACCAGAAAGGAGAACTTCTCCTGGAAGAAGAAAAAGCCGGAGGTGCCCTTAATAAAAAGACCAGAAACTTCAAACCCAGGCTGGGAGGGGATTATGAGCTGACCGTTTCATTTGCTTCCGACCAGTCGGAACGCCTGTACGGAATGGGACAGTATCAGCAGGAAGTTTTAAACGTTAAAAACTGCATTTTAGAGCTTGCCCATAGAAATTCCCAGGCCTCGGTTCCGTTTGTCCTATCAGACAAAGGATATGGCTTTTTCTGGCATAACCCCGCAGTGGGAACGGCTTCCTTTGGAAAAAACATTACCCAGTGGTATGCGGAAAGCACGAAGCAGATGGATTACTGGATCACCGCTGGGGATACGACGGAAGAAATCGTGGGAGCTTATGCAAAAGCCACCGGAACACCACCGTCCATGCCGGAATATGGTCTGGGATTCTGGCAGTGTAAGTTAAGATACTGGAATCAGGAAGAACTTTTAAACGTTGCCAGAGAATATCATAAAAGAGAAATTCCGGTAGATGTGATTGTCGTTGATTTCTACCACTGGCCTAAATGCGGCGACTACCGTTTTGATGAAAATGATTTCCCGGATCCCAAGGCAATGGTTGAGGAACTAAACAGTTATGGTATGGAGCTGATGGTTTCCATCTGGCCCCAGGTGAACTTAACCAGTGAAAATTATGAGGAAATGAAACAGAAAGGGCTGCTTGTAAAATCAGAACGGGGAGTTCCCATCGCAATGCGGTTCCAGGGCGAGAATGCATTTTATGATGCAACCAATCCAAAAGCAAGAGATTATGTATGGAACTTATGCAGAAAGAATTATTATGACTATGGGATTAAAACCTTCTGGCTTGATGAAGCAGAACCGGAATTTTCCACTTATGAATATGACAATTACCGTTACTACATGGGACCGGTTAATCAGATCGGTAACATCTACCCCCAGCTTTATGCAAAAGCCTTTTATGACGGACAGATTGCTGCAGGTATGGATACAGCGGTTAATTTACTGCGCTGTGCATGGGCAGGAAGTCAGCGCTACGGCGCGCTGGTATGGTCCGGAGATATTCACAGCGATTGGAAGACGTTAAGAGAGCAGGTCTGTGCAGGGTTAAATATGGGAATAGCCGGTATTCCCTGGTGGACAACTGATATCGGAGGTTTCATGGGCGGCGATCCCACAGATCCAATATTTAGGCAGCTGTTCGTGCGCTGGTTCCAGTGGGGGACATTCTGCCCGGTTATGCGTCTTCATGGGGACCGGAATCCGTCAAAGCCGGTTAATCATGCAGACGGTTTACCGTCAATGCCAACCGGAGCGGATAATGAAATATGGAGCTATGGAGCCGAGAATACACCGATCTTAGAAAAATACATACGTTTCAGAGAAGCAATGCGCCCTTATTTACGGACATTAATGAATGAAGCCCATGAGTCCGGTAAACCAGTCATGCGTACCATGTTCTATGAATTCCCTCAGGATGAGAAGTGCTGGGATCTGACCGATCAGTATATGCTTGGTTCCGATATTCTGGTAGCGCCAATCCTATATGAGAATGCATATGAGAGAGACGTGTATCTGCCTCATGGAGCCAGCTGGACCCTGATTTGTGATGGAACCAAATACGAGGGAGGACAGATCGTTCATCAGCCAGCCGGTATCGATCAGATCCCTGTTTTTCTTCGTGATGGCAGGCAGAGAGAATTGATTGGAAAAATATAGCAACTCCCCCCTTAATTTCTCCTATCCGGTAAATAAACATGGAATTAAAAAAAATCTGGCAGAAAACAGGTTCTATTTTTACCAAAAATTACATGTAGAGTGCTAAATATTACATGAACGAAAAAAATGCAAAGTTTTGTAGTATAATCACTTCAATCGAATCCGGATGGGATGAGATAAAATTTTTACTGCTATAGCATTTATTGTAATTGGATTGCTTGTGGTATTCATGCCATATGAGAAATTTTTGAAAATTTTCCCGGCAGCTAAATCCAAGAAGATGATTAAAGTTTTAGGGGGCTTTTTTCTGATTTTTGGTTTTGGTTACATATTACTGACATTGATCGTGTAGGATACAGTTTTTACAGTTCAGTTTTGGAGTATAAATATCATAAGCAATCAAAAACGTATGAAAAGCTGTGATTTCAATCATTATAAATGATCGGAAAAACAACAAAAGAAAGAAGCGGAGGAAAGGATTCCCCGCTTTTTTCTTTTGAAGAAATGGATAATCAAAATTTAAGAACCGGATAACTGGAAAAACGCAGTGGATAATGTTATAATGAAAAAAATATAGAAAAAGGAGCACGATTATACGATACATGGATAAATATCAAGTACTCAGGCACTATTTCGGTTACGACAGTTTCCGGGAAGGGCAGGAAACATTGATTGACAGCATTATGGCAGGAAGAGATGCCATGGGGATTATGCCTACAGGTTCAGGTAAGTCTCTTTGCTTTCAGGTTCCGGCTCTCATGACGGAAGGAATTACTCTGGTTATTTCCCCTTTGATTTCTCTGATGAAAGATCAGGTCGCTTCACTCAATCAGGCAGGCATTCATGCCGCATATCTTAACAGTTCTCTAAGTTCAAGTCAGTATGTAAAAGCCCTCGCTTATGCACGGGAAGGGCGCTATCCCATTATTTACGTTGCACCGGAACGACTTTTGACCGAAGAATTTTTGGATTTTTCCTTAAATGTCCGGATTTCCATGGTGGCAGTGGACGAAGCCCATTGCGTATCCCAGTGGGGACAGGATTTCAGACCAAGCTATTTGAAGATTGTTGATTTTATTGAAAAACTTCCAAATCGGCCGGTGATCAGCGCATTTACTGCTACGGCGACAAAAGAGGTTCGTGATGATATTATTGACATTTTAATGCTTCAGGATCCGGCTGTTGTATCGACTGGTTATGACAGACCGAATCTGTATTTAAGCGTGCAGTCTCCTAAGGACAAATATGGCACCATGAAAAATTTTGTGGAGAGACACCCGGGACAATGCGGAATTATCTATTGTCTTACCAGGAAGATGGTAGAGGAAGTCTGCGGGAAATTAAATAAAGAGGGCTTTTCTGCGACCCGGTATCATGCGGGGTTAAGTGATGCAGAACGCAGAACCAATCAGGATGACTTTATTTATGACAAGAGCCTCATTATGGTGGCTACCAATGCGTTTGGAATGGGCATTGATAAGTCTAATGTTCGCTACGTCATTCATTATAATATGCCAAAAAATTTAGAATCCTATTATCAGGAAGTGGGACGTTGTTCCAGAGATGGGGAGCCGGGAGAATGCCTGCTTCTTTATGGTGGTCAGGATGTAATAACCAATCAGCTGTTTATAGATAGCAATCAGGATAATCAGGAGCTTGATTCCATTACCCGGAAGCTTGTGGAAGAACGGGACAGAGAACGGCTGAAGAAAATGACCTATTACTGCTTTACTAACGATTGCCTGAGGGATTATATTCTGCGCTATTTTGGAGAGTATAAGGAAAATTACTGCGGCAATTGTTCCAATTGTTTGACCGGTTTTGAGACGGTGGATGTGACGGATATAGCAAGAGCCATTATTGGATGTACGGAAGCCAGCAGACAGCGGTATGGTGCAGCCGTGATTATGGATACTCTGCATGGAGCCAATACGGCGAAGATCAGAAATTACGGTATGAATGAAAACCCATATTATGCAGTTTTATCAAAAGTACCGGCATATAAGCTGAGACAGGTAATGAATCATCTTCTTTTAAAGGAATATTTGTCTGTTACCAACGATGAATATGCCATTGTAAAGCTGACTAAAAAAGCAGGCGTTGTTCAGAACGAAGAAGAAACCATTCTCATGAAGATGGCAAAAGAGGAAGAAGTTGTTTCCGAAGTGAAAGGAAGTCGTAAGACAAAAAAGAGCAGTTCTTCGGCACTGGATCTTTCCCAGGCAGATGAAGACCTGTTTGAAAAGTTGAGGACACTTCGGCTTAAAATAGCCAAGGAGGAGAAAGTGCCTCCCTACATCGTATTTTCTGATAAAACGCTGATTCATATGTCGGTACAAAAGCCCAAGAATCAGGAAGAGATGCTTTTGGTATCCGGTGTTGGAACATTTAAATATGAAAAATATGGAGAAAGATTTTTAGAAATCATGAAATAAAAATTCTGCCGGGAAATAATTGCTCTGCTTCCTGGCGGAATTTTTTTAATTGAAATACAAACTTCTGGGCATAATGAAACAGAAAATACAGATAATGCTGAGGTGTTTTTAAAACAATCAGGAGGAGTGATTATGAAGAAACCACTAGCTTTAATACTTATTGCTGCAATGATCCTATGCCTGAATGGTTGTGGTTCCGGTAACGCTGTAAAAGAGAGCAGCAAAGCTTCCGCAGAAACAAAGGCGGTAGAAGCAGAAGCAGCACAAGCAACAGCAAAAGCAGCGCCTGAAACCACATTGGCGGTGATAGCAACTCCGTCGGTGCCGGAGCTAATCCTTAAATATGGAGAAGTAAATCCTGAAGGAAATTTTGATACGAAAGTTGCAGAAAAATTTGCAGAATACGTATATGAACTGTCTAATGGAAGAATAAAGGTTGACATATTTCCAGGTGGGGTCATGGGAGATGAAAAAACGTCTCTCAATTCATTAAGGACAGGAAATGGATTGTTGGATTTGTACCGTGTCAATACCAATGTACTCACAGGTTATGGGTTTAAAAAGCTGAATCTGTTTGGACTTCCCTACATTTTCCGAAGCAGGGAAGGAATGTGGAAGGTTCTAGAGAATGAAGAGCTTGGCAGAGCATTTCTAAATGAAGGGCAGGAGATTGGCACCAATATGGTGGGTCTGTTTTACACAGATGAAGGTGCCAGAAATATATTTACAACGGAACCAATTAAAGGTCTTGCTGATTTGAAAAATAAGAGGATCCGGGTTCCTGAGTCCGTTCTTATGATGGATACCATGTCAGCACTGGGAGCGCAGCCCATTCCCATGCGGTATGAGGATTTGTATAGTGCATTGGCAAACGGTGATGTGGAAGGTGGGGAAAATCCCATACCCGGGTATCTTTCCAACAGATTTTATGAGGTTGCTCCCTATTATCTTTTGAGCGAGCATGTTTTCAGTCCTGGAATCATCATGATGTCAGAAAGAAAATGGAACACTTTAAGCAAAGAGGATCAGAACATTTTGAGACAAGCTGGTAAAATGGCTTCCGAATGGAATAAAAAAGAGATTGTGTCAGTAGAAGAGAGTCTGAAAAAAGAGATGGTGGAAAAGGGGGTAACGGTAATTCCCTTGACTCGTGAAGAAGAGGCTGAAGCCAGAAAAGATGAAGAGATTGTAAGAGTCAGCTTTACTCCGGGGCTTGAAAAATGGTTATATAAAATAATTGAAATTCAAAAGTAAGAATAGCAGGTGATAAATTTCACCTGTTATTCTTTTACATACCGGTATATAATTGATGGCCTTCCGCCAGTGGTATAATCGATGTCACTGACAATTTGTTTTTTATCCAGCAGATAATTCATATATCTGCGCACAGTTACCCGGGATAAATGCACCTCTTCTGCAACCGTTTCGCTGGTGAGGGCATCCGTCGGGTGCTCTTTCATGTAGGATAAAATGGTATCCAGAGTTTTTTCCTGAAGACCTTTTCGAAGAACCTCCTGCTGGGAAGCGGTACCGGAAGCAATTTCAAAAAGAGAATCCAGCTGTTCCTGGGAGAAGGTCTCCTGCTTAAGAAGTTCCTGATGTTCCATAAATCGTGCCAGTGCGTGATTAAAACGCACGTATTCAAAGGGTTTCACCAGATAATCAATGACTCCGAGCCCTAACAGCCTCTTTACATGAGAGGCATCGGTTGCTGCAGTTACCATGATGACATCTATGTGTTTCTGCAGCCTGCGTATCTCAGTAAGGAGTTCCACCCCATCCATAACCGGCATATAAACATCCATGATCGCCAGATCCACAGTATGATCCTTTAAATAGTTCAGTGCGTCTTTTCCATTGGAGAACTGGCCGGTTACCTTTAGATATTTATTTAACTCCACGTATTGTCTGTTAATAGAAGCTACCATAGGGTCATCCTCTATAATTATTACTTGATACATGATGTTCCTCCTCTGTAAAGGTGATAGTAAATGAAGTACCTGTATTTTCTTCGGATACCATCTCTATGAATCCGTGATGCTGGTCTACCAGCTTCTTAATCAGGCACATGCCGGATCCGCGCCCGTCCCCCTTAGTGGAAAATCCTTTTTCAAAGATTTTATCCTGCATGGCTGCAGGGATTCCCCGTCCGGTGTCGTCAACAGAAAGAATGCTTCCCGATTGCCATATATTGATCCCGACTTCAATTTCTTTAATTCCGCTGCTCTGTTCGTTTAATTCCTCAATTGCATTTTCGATTAAATTCCCCAGAATGGTAATGTATAAATCAACAGGCAAATGAAGCTCAGATTCCAGACAGGAGCTGTCTGGCATGATGGTGAGGCGGATGCCCAGCTCGCCGGCACGGATAATCTTCCCGATCAAAAGCGCTGCAATACTGGAAATCTGTATCTGTTTTGTCACCTCACTCACAGCCAGAGTGGATGCCATGCTGTTGTTAATGATAAAATCAGTTACCCTTTCCGGCTGTCCCATTTCGATAAATCCAAGGATTACATGGAGCTTATTTTTAAATTCATGATTTAAGGCGCGGAGTGTTTCCACCATGTAACGGGCTCCGGTCAGTTCCTCTGACAGGCGGGTGTATTCCGTCTTATTGCGAAAGATGGATACGGCTCCCACAGTCTTCCCATTTTCGATGATGGGAATCCGGTTTGACATGATGTGTTTTCCTTTTATCATAAGGCTGATATTATATTCCGGCATTCCTGTCTGAAGGACATGAGGAAGTCTGGTTTCCGGATAGAGGGTGGTAAGCAGTGTTCCATACTCTGGCATGGTATCCAGATCCAATATTTTTTTAGCCGATTCATTGATAATAATCAGCTCTCCTTCGGTATTAATGGCAAAGATCCCCTCTTCCAGGGCATCAAGCACTTCTTTTCTTTCGATATGAATCTTACGAAATTCCTCCGGCTTATAACCTAATAGTATTTTTTTTAACCGGTTATACAGGAGTTCTGAAACAAGAAAGCCGATGGACAGGAGTACTAGGGCAAGGAGTAAAAAAACAAGCAAAATATTTCTTGTAAGCTGGGAAATGCTGGTGGTCAGAACTGAGACCATCACAAAGCCGATGATTTTTCCCTGCTCGTCTTTTATGGAAAAGAAAGCACGGCGCTGGCTTCCAAGAGTTCCTTTTCCGTTTGTGATATACGGAGAAGCGCCGTTTAAGATAGCGGTCTCGTCACCACCTACAAAGGTTTTTCCGATCAATGCCTTATTATTATGGTAAAAACGGATGCTGTCATTATTACAGATGGTAACAACATCAATATAGTCCAGTTCTTTAATTAACAGATCCATGCGTTTGTTGAAGGATTCTGAGGGCTGTCCCTTTTTTAACATGTCAGTGACTTCCGGCATACCTGAGATAAAAATACCGGCATTTTTTATATTCATATCCAAAGAATTTCTCTTTGTCACCAAATTGTAATGAAGCGATACACCCAAAGTCAGTAAAATTGCAAGGATGATGCTGAAGATCTGGGAAACATATATTTGGTGCTCCAATGGTTTTTCTTTCATTCAATACCTCCCCCTGATGAACTTATTGTATTAGATGTAGACGGGAAAATCAACGAATATCGGGATAATCTTAAAATCCATTTTCTTTACTTACATAAGTTTTTAATAATGTTCACAAGATTTCAAAATGCCGGCACCAGTGATACCATACGGTTATATCAGAAAGTCAACGAAAGGGAAAGGTGAAAAGTTGTGGATTATAATAAGCTTGCACTGGAGCTTCATGAAAAAAACAGAGGAAAAATCGAAGTAATCTCAAAGGTAGAAGTAAAATGCAGAGAGGATTTGAGCACTGCGTATACACCGGGGGTGGCGGAGCCATGCAGAAAGATCAGAGATAATAAATCCGAAGTGTACCGCTATACTGCAAAGGGAAATCTGGTGGCAGTGATCACAGACGGAACAGCAGTACTGGGATTAGGAGATATCGGTCCTGAAGCAGCACTGCCGGTAATGGAAGGCAAATCCATTCTTTTTAAAGCTTTTGGCGGAGTGGATGCATTCCCTATTTGCCTGGATACAAAAGATACAGAGGAAATCATCAAAACAGTCCGTTATCTGGCGCCTGGTTTTGGTGGAATCAATCTGGAAGATATCTCAGCCCCCAGATGTTTTGAAATAGAACGCCGTTTAAAAGAAGAACTGGATATTCCGGTTTTTCATGATGACCAGCATGGAACTGCAATTGTGGTATCAGCCGGAATCATCAATGCCTTAAAGGTTGTGGGAAAGAAAATCGGAGAGGTAAAAACTGTGATCAACGGAGCCGGATCAGCCGGTATCTCAATCTGCAAGCTCTTATTATCCATCGGAATGAA
Organism: Lacrimispora sp.; assembly: GCA_029256305.1. GTDB lineage: Bacteria > Bacillota > Clostridia > Lachnospirales > Lachnospiraceae > Lacrimispora. The sequence goes on from JAQSYE010000097.1 coordinate 12,350, forward strand.
AGATATTATTCTGGTAGATAAAAAGGGTGCACTGGCAGAAGGGGAAGAGTGGATGAACGATGCTCAGAAGATGATGTCCCAGGTTACGAATCCGGAAAATAGACGGGGTGATTTAAAGGATATAATGGAAGGAAGAGATGTCTTTATCGGCGTTTCTGCCCCTGGAATCGTTACTTCTCAGATGGTCGCCTCTATGGCAGATGATGCGATTGTATTTGTAATGGCAAATCCAACACCTGAGATCATGCCTGATGAAGCGAAGGAAGGCGGAGCAAGGATTATTGCAACAGGGCGTTCCGATTTCCCGAACCAGATCAACAATGTATTGGTATTTCCGGGGATTTTCCGTGGGGCTCTTGATGCGAAGGCTACGGATATTACGGAAGAGATGAAAATTGCGGCTGCATATGCCATAGCAGGAATCATAAAGGAAGAGGAACTGACAGAAGAGTACATCATACCGGGCGCATTTGATGAACGTGTTGCAAAAGCGGTTGCAGAAGCAGTGAAGCAAAAAGCTGTGGAGCAGGGGGTAGTAAAATAAGATGGAAAAAGAAAAAAGCACTTCGGGGCTTCCGATTATGAGCATTAAAATATCCGGAATTCCATTGCCCATTTATCTGGCTTTCACTGCAGTTACTGC
>JAQSYE010000098.1 GCA_029256305.1 Lacrimispora sp.
AAATCTGAATCGTCTCTTATCTGGCTTAAATAATTCCAGGCTTCCTGACCATTATTCTTAAAAGTAAGGTTTTCATAGCCCGCTTTCGTAAGAGCAGCTTCAATCATTTTTGTTAAAAGAATAGAATCTTCTGCAATCAGAATCGGATTGGTAGCAGATGTTCTCTTTCCCAGCTTTTTAATATCATCCAGCTGGATTCCGGTCTCAGGAGCTATGTCAGCAACAATTTTTTCAAAGTCAAGGATCGTAACAAGATCAGTTCCGCACTGAGCAATTCCAGTTGCCACACCCTCATCACCACGGCTTATGGTTTCATCCGGCTTCTGGATATTCTTCCATGAAATACGGCTGATCCCGACTACGCTGTGGACACGGAAAGCAATGTGCAGCTTGTTGAAATTGGTGATAATAAACAGATCCTTGCCTTGTTTTTCACCTTTGCTTCCAGTCAGGTAATAAGGGAGATCAATTACTGTAAGAAGAAGATCCCTTGGTTTAAAAATACCCTCTACAGCCGGATGGGCATGAGGGATCGGTTTCACCTTATCTGACATCATAATCTCACGTACTTTAGCAACGTTAATTCCATACAGCTCACCATAAATGGTAAATTCCATTATTTCAATTTCATTCGTCCCTGATTCTAATAAAATCTCTGTTTCTGCCATACTTTTTCTCCTTTATCCCAATATAATCTAGCAAAAACAACTGCCTGTTAATTTATCGGCAACTTTCTACCAGTTCATAATGTTTACAAAACAATTTCTGCTCTGCCGTAAGTTCTGATTTTAACCTGCCCCGTGCTTAGATCCATAGACATCGTACGTGCATAATTTTCTCCTACGTCCAAAGCGGCAAGACGGATCCCCTCTTTTTGAAGAATCTGTTTTACGCTTACAATATTGCGGGCACCGATATTACCCAGCGTACTGTTCCCCTGCAGTTCGAACATTTTCGCCCCCCCTGCTATTTTTGCAACCAATCTGGGCTTTCTGGCTCCCAGAATTTCTATCTTTCTAAATGTCTCAGCCAGTCCGGTATCTGCATACTTAAATATATTTCCGTCTCCTGATCCGTATACTTCCGGAAGCATAATATGCACAAGCGCCCCCAGCTTTATCATGGGATCATATAAACAGATGCCAATGCAGGACCCCAGTGCATAGGTGATCAGAGTCCCCTCTTGCCTGGCAAATTTCATGTCCGCAATTCCTACTGTTATCTGTTTATCCATTTACAATCCCCAACTTTTCCATTAAAAAGTTCAATGACATAATATCTGGCATCATCAACAAATCACTGTGAAGGACTTTTCCCCCTATTATAAACTGTCCGCTTATCATCATCATCTTATCTGTCTGATATCCGAATTCCACCATTGGGACGCTTAAAATTCCTCCCAGCATATTGACTGCAATGTCCGGTACTGAAAGATTGATTGTAACCTCACTAAGGGTTGACATCGCATTTACATAAGATGAAATAATAATATTACCAATCTCTTCCAGTGCAGATGTCTCTAAAACATTGAGCTGGTAATAATCTTCAATCTCTTGCTGCATGACACTGGATAGAACTTCATTGATAAAATCCATTTTTAAAATGAACAGCATTAGACCGTTGATCTCTCCTGTCATCTTTACCAGAACAGCCGCTACAATTTCCTCCGGATCTCCCAGAGATTTAATCGCCTCATTATATCCAAGAATCTGAACATTGGGAAGTGTCATTCGAACTGTCTTGTTCAGCATGGAAGAAAGTGCGGTAGCTGAATTACCTGTACCAATACTGCCTATTTCCCGTATTAGATCCAGCCCAAGCCCATTCATTTCGTCATAACGTGTTATTTTCATATGATCGCCCTCTTTCATCGAACTCTGCGATGTTTACCGCAGAGAGTTTATTGTCGATTCAACTTCGTCGGAAGTCTGTACCATCTTAAGAGCATAGGAATATGCTCTCTGGGCCTCCATCATTCTTGTCATCTCCAATGCAAAATCTGTGCCGGACTGCTCCAGCGAACCAGATACCACTTTTGCCTTCTCCAGCAGAATGGGAGTTCCATTGGCTGCCGTTGCCGCAAAAACATTATCACCTATGGGTTCTAAACCATTGGTATTTGCAAAGGTATAGATACCAATTGCATGGGGATCATGTTCTCCCTCCTGCAGTTCTTCCGTTTCTTCTTCCTCTTCCTCTGCTTCTTCAGAAGGGTAAGAGGTCGGTTTTACGTCATAGGAAATTTCCGTCTGATCCATATTAAGAACTCTTTTGCCATCCACATTTACAAGATAATATTTATCCGTTGTCTTCGCAAGCTGAAAACGTCCGTCTCTGCTATATGTAATTGCTCCGGATACAGGATCTTTTAACATGAAAAATCCATCGCCTTCCACCGCATAATCATGTTCCTGCCCTGTGGACTGATACGGCATAGCTGTCATATTGGTCTTTATCTGATCAATTTTAGTTCCGCTTCCGGTTTTAACGTTAGCTGCCTGAAGGGAGTTCCTTGTCTGCGAATAAACCAGATCGGAAAATACACTGTATTCCGGCTTAAAGCCGACTGTATTGACATTAGCAATGTTATTAGATACCACATTGAGTTTGGTCTGCTGATTCATGGCGCCCAGTGCACCTATGTAAAAGGATTGATTCATCCGTTATTCCTCCCTTATACTCTGCCAATATCAGATACTATTTTCCCCATCAGCTGGTCGTACATCTTAAGCACCTGTGCCGCACTTTGGGTAGCTCTCTGACTGGTCATCATGGCTGTCATCTGTTCAATGGGATCAATGTTGGATCGTTCCACAGATTTCCACATAAGTCCTCCGTCAACCGCTTTCGCTTCTGCCTGCGAAGTAAAGGTTCCGTTATCCCCTTTTACAAGCTGAGTTTCGTCCTCGAAATTCACAACTCCGATTTTTCCTAGAAGCGTTGGCTCTTTTTCTTCTGTATCAGCGTTGTCTTCATCTGTCCCAAGGCCTTTTAACGGTTCCTCGTAGATATTACCGGACTGATCAACCGTAATGTGGTTGGAGGTCATTTCAATCGGATTTCCATCTTCTCCAAGTACTTTGCCCAAAGATGATAAGCAAAGATACCCATCCTTATCAACATCAAAAGAACCATTCCTTGTATAAAGACGATTCCCATCAGCACCCTCGATCGAAAAAAATCCGGGCTTTGTTAAAGCAAAGTCTAAATTTCCTCCGGTTTCTTCTACATTCCCCTGATTAAAGCTGGTCTTCACACCTGCTACTGTACGCATCATGGAAGAAGTTCCAATCTGAACAGGATTGCTTTTATTGACATTCCCGCTCCTATAAAGCATCTCATCTTTAAATGTGGTACTGGTCATACGGTCTGATTTAAATCCAGGAGTACTTACATTTACCATGTTATTACTGATGGTATTTAAATTCCGGTTTTGATAAAGCATTCCGGAAGCCAGATTATAAAATCCTTGAAACATCCCGCTATTCCCCTTTCTTATTTCCCATTTATAAAATTAGTCAGATTCAGTCTCAGCTTTTGAATCGCATTGGAGTGAATCTGTGAAATTCTCGGTTCACTGACATTCATGATTCTGGCAATCTCTTTCATATTTAATTCGTCCATATAATATAAAGAAATAACCTTTTGTTCATTTTCTTTTAGATTATTTATGGAAGATACCAGAATTTGCTTAAATTCCTCCTGAAGATAGTGAGATTCGGGCTGGTCACTCTCGCTGATTGAAGGCAATTGGACTGTTTTCTTGTTGTCATTGCTTCCCTCTAACACCATATCAAGGGATATCACACTGTAAACATTGGTTTTTCCTAAAGCTTCCTGATATTTATCCAATGAAACATTTAAATAATCGGCAGTTTCTTTTGAAGATGGGAAACGCCCCAGTCGATTGCACAATTCCATAACTGTATTATCCAGCTCTTTGGCGTTCTTCCTGACACTTCTTGGTATCCAGTCCTGTTTTCTAGCCATATCAATAATCATACCACGAATACGCTTGGAAATATATGTTTCAAACTTCACATTCATATCAGGATCAAACTTTTCAATCCCATTCATGATCGTCAATACACCTTCATGAACGATATCCTCTATTTGAGCAAAGCTTAAATAGACATCACGCATTTGAATAGAAATGCTCTTCACCATATACATATAACGCATCACCAGCTCGTGCTTGATTTTAATATCCTTAGTACGCTTATATTTAATTAATAAATCTTCATTGGTATATTGGCTTAACTCCTGCTCCATTCCGATTAACACTGCCTTTCTGACATTAAACCCTGTCAAACGGTAATATTTCCAACTGCCTGAATCTGAATATTATTTGCAATTTCATTAAATGAAAGAACATATACATTGGGATAAAACTGCTCAATCAGACGGTAAAAATACAGCCTTACTACCTGACTTGTAAGAATCACAGGTTTTTGTTCCAGATCGTTGAACTTCTTAATCTGATCGCCCAGCTGCCCGATCACCGACTGCATTACGTCGGGGCTGAGAGCCAGATATACGCCCTGCTCACCCTTGGTCAGGCTGCTGATAATACTTTTCTCCAGATCTGCATCCAAGGTCAGAACTTTCATCTGACCGCCATCACAGAACATTCTGGTAATGGTTCTCTTTAAAGCAATTCTGATATTTTCAGTAATAAGATCAATGTCTCTGGTTGTTGAAAGAGCGTCGACTATCGTCTCTAAAATAGTCTCCATATCCTTGATTGGCACACCTTCCTTCAAAAGACTATTGAGTATCTTTTGAAAGTTTCCATAGGATAACTGACCTGGAAACAGCTCTTCCACAAGTTCAGGTGAGTGCTTCTTAACATTATCCAGCAGCTGCATAATCTCCTGCCTTCCAAGCAGCTCATATGCATGCTGCTTGATGGTTTCCGACAAGTGAGTCAGCATAACTGACAGAGGATCAATGACTGTATAACCATAAATTTCAGCCATTTCCTTATTTTCTGGACGAATCCATTTGCTAGGAATTCCATAAGCTGGTTCCACAGTCTCAATTCCATCCACTTCACCGGAAAGGATGGGTGGCTCCAGAGCAAGATAATAGTCAACAAGAATTTCGCCCTTTGACACTTCTTCGCCTCTGATTTTAATCACATACTGGTTTGTATTTAAACTGGAACTGTCTCTCAGCCTGACAGACGGAATGACAAATCCCATGTCCTGAGCATACTGTCTTCTGAAAATGACAATCCGGTTTATCATTTTCCCTCCGCTACCTTCATCAATCAAAGGAATCAGACTGTAGCCGAATTCCAGCTCTATTGGTTCTACACTAATAAGTGAATATACATTGTTTACATCTCTGTAATATGATTCTTCATCGGAAGGTGTCTGCTGGCTGGTATCTTCCATGAACGAATTCTGATGCTGCTCCACCGCTTTAGTGGCTGCCTGCTTTACCTTACGCTCCAGCTGATAGCCGGTTCCTATAAGCAGGAGTGCCATAAGACCAAGCTGGAATTTAGGCATCCCCGGCACCAGCATCAACACCAGCATAACACCCCCTGTCATCATAAGGGCTCTTGGCTGGGCTAAAAACTGAGCAGATACATCTTCGTTTAAGCTACCGTCTGATACAGCTCTGGTAACAACCATACCAGTAGCTACCGCGATCATAAGGGAAGGAAGCTGGGATACCAGTCCATCACCTACCGTAGCAATGCTATATATGGTCAGAACATCACCAAAAGCCATGTTCGACTGAACCATACCAATGATCGCGCCACCAATAAAATTAATAGCGGTAATGATCAAAGAAACAATTGCATCGCCCTTTACAAATTTGGTGGCACCATCCATGGCGCCGTAAAAGTCTGCTTCCTTCTGTATTTTATACCGTCTCAGTTTTGCTTCCTGCTCATTGATCAAACCGGAACTTAGGTCTGCATCAATAGCCATCTGCTTACCAGGCATGGCATCCAGGGTAAATCTGGCTGCAACCTCAGATACACGCTCCGTACCTTTCGTGATTACCAGAAAGTTTACTAAAACAATAATGAGGAATATAATAAAACCAACTACAACATTTCCCTGCAATACGAAATCACCAAAGGCTTTAATGACAAGACCGGATGATCCCATTCTGGTTAAAATGTTACGGGTGGAAGAAACGTTTAATCCAAGCCGTAACAGTGTGGTTATCAGCAACAGCGATGGAAATATGGAAAATTCCAAAGGCTCACTAATGTTCATGGTTATCAGAAGGATAATCATGGAAAGGGCAATATTTATTATAATCATTACATCCATAAAAAATGGAGGTAATGGGATGATCAAAAGAAGCACAATTGTAATGACAAATACTACAACGGAATTTTTAAGTAAAGTCTTCATTCTTTTTACACCATTTCTTTCAAGTATCTATGCCGCATTTTCTACTCTATGATCTTGTTATTCATACGGTATACGTATACCAGAATCTCAGCGACCATACCATAATATTCCGGAGGGATTGGTTCCCCCACTTTGGTACTGGCAAAAATCCCTCTTGCAAGAGGCTTGTTTTCCAGCACATAGATTCCATGTTCTTCGCCTATGGCTACAATCCTTAAAGCAAGTTCATCCTGGCCCTTGGCAAGCAGAACAGGTGCATTATCTTTTTCTATGTTATAACGCAACGCTACTGCGTAATGGGTCGGATTACGAATAATTACATCTGCAGTAGGAACTGACTGCATCATCCTGCTGCGGGCTCGTTCTCTTTGTAAGTTCCGGATACGCCCTTTAATCTCCGGATTTCCTTCTGTCTGCTTGTATTCCTCTTTCATCTCCTGCTTTGACATCTTAATCTGACGTTCGTAATCCCACCACTGATAAAAATAATCAAAGCCTGCTATTGCTAAGAATATAATTGACACCTTTACTACCATATTCATTATGGCATCAAGAACGTATACTGCAGAATCCATTAAATTCATATCAATGGTTCTGGCCACTGCTCTTAAATCGCTTTTTATGATCTGAAATAGAATCACTCCAAGAATAATAATTTTAATCAAATTCTTAATCAGCTCTACCAGACTTTTTAAAGACAGAAGATTTTTAATCCCTTTAATCGGATTCAGTCTTTCAAATTTGGGAGCCATATTACTTTTTGTAAATAAAAATCCCGTCTGTATTCCTGTTCCAAGAATAGCCAGAGTGGTGGAGACAAGAATGATCGGAATCGCCGCTTTTGCAATAGCAATTACCATATCCCAGAAAATTCCTGTTGTATAATCTGACAGTGTATCCGCGGACGGAGCCAGACTGACATATTTGATCATATAGTCCCGCATGGTCCGATACATGAGCGGAAGTAACGCTTTTAACATCACGAAAGTTCCAAGAAGCGTAGCGATCATAACGACATCCTTACTAACTGCAACATGACCCTTTTTACGTTCATCCCGCCGTTTTTTCGGCGAGGCCTTCTCGGTTTTGGAATCATCTGCCATTTCCGTTCATCACATCCTTTGCGCTATAAAATCCTAATCATATTCTCGACTGCCAGAAGCATCTGACTGATAATGACACCTACATAATCAGACATGGGTGAAAATAAGAATATAAGCATTAATAAACCAATTAAAACCTTCGCCTGAATATTAACTACAAATACATTGATCTGCGGAATGATCTTCATCAATATCCCTACCGCCATTTCCGTAATAAACTCAATTGCCATAATCGGAAAAGCAAATTTAAGTGCCATAACAATACACTGAATAAATACTTCAAGAATTGCCCATGCAACTTTTGTCCCAATCACAACCTGTCCGTACGGCACAATTTCAGAAGACTGGATCAGAAGTTTAAAGAGGGCCAAATGACCATCTACTGCAAAAAACAACAATATGAAATATGCGTGAAAGATACTTCCTGTAACCGCAACCTGTGCGTTGCTTTGAGGATCAAATACGGTGGCCATGGAAAGCCCCATCTGGAAATCTATAATAGTTCCCGCATATGTGATTATCATGACAAACAGTTCCATGACAAATCCAATCACATACCCCATCGCAAATTCTTTCATAAGAAGCACCGCATATTCGACGGATGTAACTGGCTCCGGCACCTGAGAAGAAGAAAACGAATATAGCAGAAGGGTAAATACCATAACGATACCGCCCTTCACATAACCGGGTATATTCCGTCTTCCTAAAATGGGATTCAGAAGTATGAAACCTGACATCCGCATTAAAATTAAGGAGAAAAGCATCGTCTGTCCTATATCCGGCATTTAACTCTTCCTTTCGTGTGTCCACCCCTACCCCAGCATGGTATTGAATATATGTACAGTAAAATCACTAAGCGTCTTCATCATATTACTACCCATCATCAAAAGCATAAGTCCCACAACAAGCAACTTGGGCACAAAGGTAATAGTCTGTTCATGAATCTGGGTTGCCGCCTGCAGTATAGAAATAAGAATACCGATGATCATACTAACCACCAGAACCGGGCCAGCCAGTTTAACGGCTGCTCCGAACATTTCATACATCAGGCTGCTGAGTGCAACGTCTGTCATAAAAATTCCTCCTGTCATTAGTGAAAGCTTTTAACAAGGTTTGTAAACAATAACTCCCACCCATTAACCGTAACAAACAAAAGCAACTTAAATGGAAGCGATATCATGGCAGGCGGCAGCATTACCATACCCATTGACATCAGTGTACTGGAAACAACAATATCCACCAGCATAAATGGCAGAAAAATCATAAACCCAGCGGTGAACGCCCGTTTTAACTCCGATGTCATAAACGATGGAATAATTACAGTTATGGGTAAATCTTCGATTTTTTCTGTCTTTTCTGTTTTGGATAGGTCTACAAACAGATTGAGCGTATTTGTCTCCGTCTGCTTCAGCATAAATTGCTTCATTGGTATTTGAGCCCGCTTGAGTGCCTCTGTCTGGTTTATCTCTTCTTTTATGTACGGCTGGTAAGCCTCTGTATTGATCTGTTTTATAACCGGATCCATGATAAACAGTGTTAAAAACAGCGCAATACCCACCAACACCATATTAGGCGGTGTCTGCTGTACACCAAGAGCATTTCTAGTGAAGGAAAGGATAATGATGATTCTGGTAAAAGAAGTCATCATAACCAGTATAGAAGGCATCAGCGATATAATGGTCAGAATGAGGAAAAGTTCCAGGGTAGGCACCCTGCCTCCATTAATGTTAACTAAGGCATCTGTATTCATTGTGCTCCTCCTACATATCTTTCCGGTTTTTGTCCGTATATTTTTTCAGAATGCTGATGAAATCAGGGTATCCAGCTCTCACTTGAGGATTTGGGATATCCAGGCTTTCTTGAATATCCTCCTCCGTCAATTCTGCCAGAATCGTAATCTGTGAAGAAGCAATACCAATGAGAAAATAATGACTGCCTGCACGAACTACAGCAACAGACTTATCCTGCCCAAGGGGAAGCCGATCCAACATCTGCATACAATTTCCCCCTCGCTTTATGACCATTCCTTTACCAATACTTTTCGTAAATATATAGCTTAAGTACAGAATGAGAATGGTTATAATCAGTACAGACAGTAAACTGATCACACTGTTCATTTACAGGCACTTCCTCTCTATTCAACGTTCTTTTTGATTATCTCCGTGATACGAATACCAAAATTATCATCAACAACCACTACGTCGCCTTTTGCAATACACCTTCCATTTACATACAGATCAACCTGCTCTCCAGCCAGCTTGTCTAAAATAACAAGAGAACCTTTTGTAAATTCTAGTATTTCTTTAACCAGCTTTCTGGTTCTGCCGATTTCCACAGATACCTCTAAAGGCACTCCCATGATCAGCTCGCGGTTTTCTTCCTGTTCCTCGAAGCTGATGGGTCCTTCTGTAAAAGCATTTTGAGGTACTTGCTTTACATTGATGGTCTTTGGCTCCGAAGCTTCTTTCTTCGGCATGTTCATCTGTGAATTCTGCATCTGCAGAATCATCTGCTGCATTTGGTTGATCATTTGCTGCTGCATCTGCATCTGGTTCATCATTTGCTGCATGGCAGAATTGTCTGTATCTGACATTTGGTTTGCCATTGTTGGCATGGAAAATGTCGGCTGTGGAGCTGGTATTGGTGTGGGCACTGGCGGTGCAGCATTCGATGCCTTATTTCCGTTTAACAGCATCTCAATTTCCTCCTGAGACAAGATTCCGCCTGATGACTCCTGCTTTGGAGCTGTCTGCGGCTGGGGCTTCGGTTCAGGAGTTGAACTACCGGCAAGAAGTTTTTCAATTTCAGCCTGGGATAAAATGCCGCCTGAGGAAGCTGGTTCAGAAACAGGTTCAGAAACCGGCTGCGAAACAGGTTCTTCTTCCGGTTCACTGTCTACCTGAGGAAAGAATCCTGCCACTAGTTCTTTTGCAAGTGTGGGAGACATCACGTTAATAAACTCACTCGCCATCTGATCCGCTATCTTTAAATTAAAGCCAACCACAACCATTAGATCTTCGTCATGATAATATTTTTCTTTAAAATCTCCCACATCTTCAATTTCAAAAGAAGTAGGGGTTGAAATATTAACCGTTTTGCTTAAAAATTCGCTGAGAGCTGTTGCCGAAGCACCCATCATCTGATTCATCACTTCACAGATTGCACTGATATTTAATTCATTTAATTCAAAATCCTCTTCCGGGGTTTCTGTTCCCATCAGCATATCTACGATAACCTTAACATCATGCTTTTTCAATAGCATAATATTGCTTCCGCTAAGACCTGCAATATAAGTGATCTCCACGCCTACTGCTGGTTCCAGGTTTGATATTTCAAACTCACTTTTAGTCAGTACCCTTACTACAGGCGTGGTGATATCAACTCTGGCATTGAGCATGGTAGATACTGCAGTGGCTGAGGCACCCAGGCTTATATTTAGTATTTCACCTATGGCATCAATCTCAAATGCGCTAAAATTCTTCGAATCCATACAACTTCTCTCCCTTTATACTCATTTAGCCCTCTATGCCATATTTACCCTTATTTCCCAATCTCCAATGCCTTGGAAGCCATCATCTTTATGGCATTAAATGCGGTTATATTGGCTTCATAGGACCTGGTTGCAGACATGCTGTCTACTGTTTCCTTTATCAGATCCACATTAGGCATCTGAACATAGCCGTTCTCATCTGCATCCGGATGCTCCGGGTCGTAAACGGATTTCAAAGGACTGGTATCTTCCACAATCTCCGATACTTTGACTCCGCCTGCACTCTGCTGACGGCTTTTTCCTGCTGCATTCAATAAGGTTCTGCGGAAATTATTTTCATTTTGCGCTTCGAGGACCACCATTCTTCTGCGGTATGGCCCACCGGAAGCCGTTTTGGTGGTATCTATATTCGCGATATTTTGTGATGTAATATCAAGTCTGAGACGCTGAGCAGTCATAGCAGACGCGCTGATATTCATCGAGCTTAAAAACGACATTTGTACCCTCCTAAGTGGATCAGCTTAACCGATAATACCAGTAACTGTCTTTAAAATTCTGTCTGGTTTAAATGGCTTTACAATAAAATCCTTTGCTCCTGATTTAATGGCTTCAATTACCATGCTTTCCTGTCCCATGGCTGAGCACATAACGACGACTGCATTAGGATCCTTTGCCTTTATAACCTTTAACGCTTCCAGGCCATCCATATTGGGCATGGTAATGTCCATGATGATAAGATCAGGACTTATCTCTGTAAACATCTGAACAGCCTGAGCGCCGTCAGCAGCTTCATACAGATCGGTATATCCGTTCTTTGTCAGCGTGTCCTTAATCATCATTCTCATAAATGCTGCATCATCTACCAATAATATTTTTGCCATTTTCTACATCTCCTTTATTATCCTATAATTCTTTATGTAATCCCTGACTCAGCTTTCACTGGTCTGGTAATTTCCATTTTCAGCCTCATCATCAATTTTAACAGCCACATCATCGATTTTAACAGCAACGTTCCGTTTATGAACACCCAGCTGGCCTTTGAACCACGGCTGGCCTTCTACATAAAGCTTGACATCAGAATCTTTTGGCGTATTCAAATTGACTACATCACCAACATGAAGATTATATACATCATCAAGTGAAATTGAAGTATCACCCACCTGGGCCCTGACAAGTAAATCTGAGGATTTAATGCTCTGCATAATCTCTCTCTTATTGTCCTGACTGTTCGCCTCATCACCCAGCGCACTGTGCTTGCGCTTGTCCATGATGTCAAAAATATTTATAAGAAGAGACCCGGGAATGCATACATTCAATCTTCCTGAGCACTCCTTCATATCTACATCTATCATTACAATAACAATGGTTTCATCCACACCAATTTCCTGAAACATACTTGGATTTTCTTCCAGCCTTGTGAGTTCGAAATTTAAATTAATATAACTGGACCAGGAATCCTTTAAAGCACCGATTATATATTGAATCACTCTGTGATACAAGGCCATTTCAATTTCTGTATATGTATAGGATTCATCAACATTAATATCAGCCCCCACACCTCCCAGCATGCGGTCAATTAAATTGAGCATCAGTGGCATACTTGCATTAATAAGAAGCGGAGGATTTTTACTGCTGTTGGGCAGTGTTACGTTGACTACGGTAAGAACATCGTTATCACCAAGTGCGTTACCGAACTCATAATATCTTTGTTCCTCAACTGTAACTACGGACAATTCGCTGGAGGTCCGAAATATACTGCTAATCTGGGAGCCTGCTATTCTGGAATAATTGTCGAATATACTCTTTAAAATTTTCAGTCTGTCCTTGGTGAATTTCTTCGGACTGTAAAAATCATATTTCCGGTATTTTACTTCATTTTCCTTTTTATCAATCTCATCAATAGGCTCATCAGCTCCACTTAGGGAATTGAGAAGCGCATCGATTTGACTTTGGGATAATACTTCAGCCATTTGTTTCACTCCCGCTTTTTATTTAATTGCCCGCATT
>JAQSYE010000309.1 GCA_029256305.1 Lacrimispora sp.
TGTCCAAAAAACATGGACATATTTAGAGGAAACTGTCGTACAATTTTAAATTTGAATCAGCTGTTTTGACAAAAATTTCCCTCCCCCCTGTATATAATGGTTTAAAGCATGATATAGGCAGGAGGGATTTTTGTGTTCAGACGTAAGGCGGCACATCACGATATGGCTGATGTGAATGTATATACGGCAAAGAGATTAAACGACATGGCAAATTCACTTGGGGAACTTGCCAGAGCGTGCACAGATGAGCTGTCCGCAGAACAGGGACTTACAAAGGAAGATGGGATCGCAGCACTGGAGACTGCAGCTGCAATGGTATGCGCAGGCTGCAACAAATGTATCGTATATCCCGGTAAGGAACAGGACAACCAATATTATCTGCAGTATTTAATTCGTGCGTTTGAACAGAAGGGAAGCGTAGATTACGGGGACATGCCCCGTTTTTTTCTGGAAAGCTGTAAAAGAAGGGATGAGTATCTGGCTCACTTAAACAGGGGGCTTGGGCGGGCTACCATGAATCTCACATGGAAAAACCGATTTTTGGAAAGTAGAGATGCAATTATTGTCCAGTTTAAGGAACTGGCAGTGATTTTGGAGGAATTTTCCCATCAGGTGGAGCATGCCATTGACATTACGCCGGACTGGGAGGAAGAGATCAAACGGGCATTTCGCAAAAATCATATTGTGATAGAGAAGATGCTGCTTTTGGAGTATGAGAATCAGCAGAGAGAAGCCTTCCTTACCATGAGGACTCTAAACGGGCGCTGCGTCACGGTGAAGGAAGCTGCGGAGATTTTGGAGGACGCTATGGAAGAAGGGGAGTGGGCGGTGGCTCCCGACGGAAGAACTCTGGTTACCAGATCCGCGGACACCATTCGCTTTGTTGAAAAGGGTGATTATCAGATTGTCTACGGTGCTGCAAAGGCCATAAAAACCGGAGAAGAGATTTCCGGAGACAACTATACATTTGGATTGGTTCAGCCAGGACAGGCTATTATGAGTCTGTCTGACGGCATGGGAAGCGGAAAAATTGCAGAGGAAGAGAGCAGGCAGGTGATTGAGCTGACCCAGAGACTGCTAGAGGCAGGATTCTCTACGCGGGCCGCACTGAAGATGGTAAATACCGTACTTCTTCTTACCGGATTGTCCCAACATCCGGCAACACTTGACTTATGCTGCATTGATTTAAAGACCGGAATCATGGAAGCCATGAAACTGGGAGCAGCGGCCACCTATATCCGGAGCGACAGAGGTGTGGAGCGCTTAGAAGCGGGCGAGGTTCCAATGGGTATATTAAGCCCGGTAGAGCCGGTGCTTTTATCCAAAAAGCTCTGGGATGACAACCGGATCATTATGGTAAGTGACGGTGTGTTGGATGCACTTCCTGCAGATGACAAAGAACTGATGCTTCAGGAATTTATAGCAGGAATGCCCATAAAGAATCCACAGGATATGGCGGACCGGATTCTTTTATTTGCAAGATCATTTACAGAAAACGCCGCCGATGATATGACGGTTCTGACTGCCGGGATATGGAAAAGAAAATAATAATTGCAACAGACATGTTTTGAGGGTATATTTATAATAGAGAGGGGAGAAAATCAACTAAGGAAGGTGACTGAATGTACAAAACGATTTTGGATTATGTCAGACGGAACCAGCTGTTTGATCGGGGAGACCGCGTGATCGTGGCGCTATCCGGAGGAGCCGATTCTGTCTGCCTTCTTGTAATTTTAAATGAAATGAAGCGGGAGTTTGATCTGGCATTAAAAGCAGTGCATGTTCATCATGGACTAAGAGGAGAAGAAGCAGACAGAGACAGTAACTATGCCGGGGAGCTTTCAGAAAAACTGGGAGTGCCCTTTTCCTGCGTCCATGTAGACGCGGCAGGCTATGCAAAAGAGCATGGAATGTCTGTGGAGGAAGCAGGAAGGCATTTGAGATATCAGATTTTTGAAGAAGAAAGACAGTTGTTTGAGGGAACAAAAATCGCAGTGGCTCATCATGCTGATGATCAGGCAGAAACCATACTATATAACTTATTCCGGGGAACCGGATTAAAGGGACTCGGTGGAATGCGCCCTTTAAGAGACAGGATTGTGCGGCCTCTGTTATGTGTAGGGAGAGAGGAAATTCTTGCATATCTCAGCAAAAATGGGATATCTTATTGTGAGGATTCCACCAACAACGGGATCGAGTATGCCAGAAACCGGATCAGGAAAGTGATTCTTCCCCAGATTAAGGAACAGCTGAATACAAGGGCGGGCGAGAACATTATCCATGCGGGGGTAATGGCGGACAAAGCAGATGCATATCTGGAAAAACAGGCGAACAGTCTGTTAAAGAATTATGGAAATTGGAAAGAAAGCAAAGACGGAACCGTTTATCAGTGCGGAATCGGAGCTGAAATACTCTTAAAAGAGGATGACATCATAAGGGGCTATGTGATTCGGCAGATGATTAAGACTGTCAATCAGTCCATGAAAGATATTACCATGATACATGTGGAAAGCGCGGCAGCGCTTCTTTTTGGCCCTGCAGGCAGGCAGATCGACCTTCCTGGAGGACTGATTGCGGTTGGAACTGGGAAAGAAATGTGGATAAAAAAGAAAAATGTCGAAGATCCGGTGGATAACTACCCGGAAATTCCTCTTCCAAATGTGGATTTTTCTATATTATCCTACAAAAAAGGCATGGAAATTCCCAAAAACGGGTATACGAAATGGTTTGATTATGATAAAATCAAATGTGCACTTTCTGTGAGGTATCGGGAAACCGGAGATTACATGA
>JAQSYE010000099.1 GCA_029256305.1 Lacrimispora sp.
ATTGAGGAGAAAAGCCAGTATGTACCAGGAAAATATGAAAGAGAGAGTGCTTTCCGGACTGTTTTGGAAAGTCATGGAAAATGGGGGAACACAGGGAATCCAGTTCCTTGTATCCGTTCTTTTGGCCAGACTTTTAACACCGTCCGAATCCGGGGAAGTCATGCTGATCATGATATTTATTACCATCGGCAATGTATTTGTCCAAAGTGGTTTTAACACTTCTCTGATCCAGAAGCAGGAAGTGGACGAGCGGGATTATTCTTCTGCTTTTTGCGTAAGCTTTCTCATTGCCTTCGTTCTGTATGTAATTTTGTTCTTTTCTGCACCTGCAATCGGGGATTTTTATGGACAACCAGTGTTTGTTCCAGTCCTGAGGATATTATCCCTGACTTTGTTTTTCGGTGCAGTCATATCGGTTCAGTCCGCATCCGTTTCCAGAAATATGGAATTTAGAAAGCTATGTATGGCCAGTCTCTTAGCCGCGGCAGGTTCCGGCATTATCGGAGTGCTGTTGGCATTAAAGGGATTTGGATTATGGGCACTCGCCATGCAGCAGTTTTTTTATAGCTTTTTTCTCATGGTTGTACTTCATGTTTTAAAAACCTGGAAGCCAAGCATTAAATTTTCCCTGCAAAAAGCAGGGGAGTTATTCTCTTATGGCTGGAAGATTCTGATGTCCGGCTTAATTGACACGGTTTTTACCAATGTTTATGGTCTGGTGATTGGGAAAATATATAATTCGGCGATGATGGGGCAATACTCAAGAGGAAACCAGTTTCCTGCTCTCATCGCCAATAATTTAGGGGCTGCCATACAGTCGGTCATGCTCCCCGCTTTTTCTGCATGCCAGGATGACCGGGAGAGGGTAAAAAGCATGGTAAGAAGATCCATCGTTACAAGTTCCTATCTCGTGTTTCCCATGATGGCGGGATTAATTGCAGTTGCAGAACCTATGGTGAAGCTTTTACTGACAGATCAGTATTTACCATGTGTTCCCATGCTTCGACTTCTTTGCATTGCCTATGCCACCTGGCCGCTTCATGTGGCTAATTTACAGGCCATCAATGCTCTTGGCAGAAGTGAGATTTTCTTAAAACTGGAGATAATAAAAAAAGCAGTCAGTGTGGTGGCTTTAATCATCAGCATTCCTTTTGGGATTTATACCATGGTGGCTTTAAGAGCAGTGACGGATTTTATATGTACATTTATCAATGCCTATCCTAATAAGAAGTTGCTTAATTACAGCTTTCTCCAGCAGTGGAGGGATGTATTTCCTTCTCTGCTTTTGTCCGTTGCCATGTGCGGTCTGGTTTACAGCGTACAGTTTCTGGTGAGTGGGACTCTTTTGACGCTGACTTTGCAGATTATCACAGGAATTCTGTTTTATGCAGGCTTTTCCTGGCTGTTTCGTATTGAAAGCTTCTTTTATTTATGCAGGACAGTAAAGAACATGGGCAGGTAAGATACCCGTTAGCGGTTTACTTTTTTAGGCGAATCATGTAGAATAAAAAGAACTTCTTAAATGAAATGAAATAGAGGAAATATAATGGAACGTAAAAGTGTGGCATGGAATATGATTGGAAGCCTGGTTTATGCGGGATCCAGCATGCTGCTGACGGCTCTGGTCAATCATCTGGTGGGAACAGATCAGGGAGGCATCTTCGGTTTCGCTTTCAGTACATTCGGGCAGCAGATGTTTCTTGTGGCTTATTTTGGAATGAGACCGATCCAGAGCACCGATGTGAGAGAAAGCTATACCTTTGGCGAATACCGGCTGGCCCGTATGGTCACTTGCGGTATGGCACTGATTTTTGGCATCTGCTACATTCTATGGAAGGTTTTCTTTTCTTCTTCCGACTATACCTATGAGAAAACCATGGTCGTGTTTTTTATGGTTCTTTATAAGGTACTTGATGGTTTTGCTGATGTATATGAGTCGGAATTTCAAAGAAAAGGAAAGCTTTATTTAACTGGACAAGCGATGACCTGGCGGACGCTGTTTTCCGTGTGTTTATTTTTAGGAACTCTGGCTTTTACCAGGGATTTAATTGTTGCTTCAGCGGTTGCAGTTGCCTCCCAGGCAGTTGGAATCTATCTGTTTGATAAAAGGACTGCAGACAAAATACCGGATATTACTTACGTGCGAGCAAAAGGAAGACACAGACAGCTTTTACAGGACAGCTTCCTTTTGTTTTTGTCCGTTTTTTTAGACGGACTCATCTTTGCAATGGCAAAGTACGCGGTTGATTCCCAGATGACTTCCGGGGACAATGCTGTTTTTGTGGCAATATTTATGCCCACATCCGTGATTAACCTTGCGGCCAATTTCGTAATCCGGCCGTTCCTTACCAGACTTTCTATTCTATGGGAAGAAAAAAGGATTTCGGAATTTCTCGTAGTTTTAAAAAAACTGTCCGGCATTATTTTGTTTCTCACGGTAGCTGCATTGGCCGGAGCCTGGGTAATCGGAGTTCCTGTACTTTCTGCTGTCTTTAATGTGGAACTGACGCCATACCGTCTGGGTCTTCTTGCTATTATTCTGGGGGGCGGTTTTTTCGCAGTGATGAACTTATTTTATTATGTCCTGGTGATCATGAAGAGACAGAGACTGATATTTTTTGGATATGTCCCGGTCTGCATCCTTTCGTTTGTTCTTTCCTATCAGTTTGTAAAGATAGGCGGAATCAATGGCGGTGCGTATTCTTACATGATTGAAATGCTGGTTCTCATGCTTTGCTTTATGGGACAGGCAATCCGAATTATTCGTACAGAAGAAAAAAGAAGGGGAGCGCAGAGGATATGACAGACCGGGTATTGGTAGTGATACCTGCATACAATGAAGCTTTAAATATTGAACGGGTAGTGGGAGAGGTCATAGAGAATTATCCCATGTATGACTATGTAATTATTAATGACGGTTCTACGGACAATACCGCCAAGATCTGCAGGAAGCATGGCTGGAAGATCATCGATCTGCCCATGAATCTAGGTCTGGCGGGCGCGTTTCAGACTGGACTTAAGTATGCACACAGAAAGGGCTATGGCTACGCCATACAGTTTGACGGTGACGGACAGCATCGGCCGGAGTTTATTCTTCCCATGAAGGAAAAGATGGATCAGGGATATGATATTGTTATAGGCTCCCGGTTTGCAGCAGAGAAAAAGCCACATTCTCTTCGTATGCTTGGAAGCCGGATGTTAAGCGGTGCCATCTGGTTTACCACCGGTGTAATGGTGAACGATCCAACTTCCGGAATGCGTATGTTCAGCCGCAAGATGATCAAGGAATTTGCGGACGGACTCAATTACGGTCCGGAACCAGATACAATCTCTTATTTGATCCGCCATGGTGCCAGGGTTGCTGAAATACCTGTTATCATGGATGAACGGATACTGGGAGAGAGTTACTTAAATCCCTTAAATGCGGCCCGGTATATGGGAAAGATGCTGTTTTCCATTTTGCTGGTGCAGAGTTTTCGCGTTCGGGACAGAAGATAAAAGAAGGGAGTACGTGATATGACGTTTTTACTTCGCTGCGTACTAATATGCGTTTCCCTGGTACTGACCGTTTATGTACTGGGGAGAATTCGCCACTCCAAAATGAGGATAGAGGATTCCATTTTCTGGGTAATGTTTTCCCTGTTGCTGGTATTATTCAGCATCTTTCCCAAGGTGGCAGATTTCATATCCAGTCTGGTGGGAACCTATTCCACAGCCAATTTCATTTTTACCCTGATGATCTTTATTCTGCTCACCAAGGTCTTTTTTCAGTCGATTAAGATATCCCAATTAGAACGCAGAGTGACGGAACTCATCCAGATGCTGGCGTTAGATAAGGAGGAAGCAATCGAGAAGGAGGAGCATAAACTGTGAAGCGTTTGATAAGAACAAAAGGCTTGTGGCTTGCCGCCGGAAGCATTCTGCTTTTAATGTTCCTGTTTGCCAGAACCTATTTAAAAACCATAGTGGGGATCCCTTCTCCGGAGTTTGAACCAGTTCGCCGGTTTTATTGGTGGTTTATTATCTTCGGTTGTGGATTTCTTGTTGCGTTAGCGTTTCTTTTGTGGATAAAGAATATTTTAAACCAGTGGCTGTTCCCGCTGGTTGTGGTCGGACTGGGTGTATTTTATCTGTTTGCTTTAACACCCTTTTCTGCGCCTGATGAAGCTGCGCATTTTGTCAGCGCTTATCGCCTCTCCAGCCAGATGTTGGGAAAACAGGCGGTAGCAGGGGAAGACTTTTTAAAGCATGCAACACCTAAAGAGAAAGAACGGATTAAAAAAGGAGCCAATGTCCTGGTTCGAAGCGATGATGACGTTTCAGGTCTCTATGCAGAGCCTGGTCAGAGAACGTACAACCGTATTCTGACGGAGTTGTTTTCTCTTGATCACAGCCAGTCGGTGACCGTGCGTGAGGAAGTGCCGGTGAATACCACCCCTGTGGTCTATTTACCTCAGGCGACAGGAATCACCCTCGCCAGACTTTTGCATCTTGGTTATATTCCTATGGTATATTTGGGACGGCTAATGAATCTTCTGGCGTTTGCAGATATGGCAGCCATTTCTGTCCGCCTGATGCCCTTTAAAAAGGAAGTTTTAATGGCGGTATCCTGTTTGCCCATGACGCTTCATCTGGCATCGTCCTATTCCTATGATGCGGCTTTTATTGGTCTTTCCATGCTTTTACTTTCCTGGTGTTTTCATCTGGCTTACGAAAAGGAAAAGATAAAACTAAAAGATCTGCTGGTGCTGACCCTTTTATTGATCCTGTTAGAGCCGGGAAAAATCGTATATCTGCCTGCAGCCGGAATCTGTCTGCTGGTTCCAAAATCTAAATTTAAATCACAGAAGCATTACTGGATTTCTGTTTTCGGTGTCCTTGCTGTGGTGTTGCTGGCAGTATTTTTAGTAAACCGCCTGATTCTTTCTGCCTGGGCAGGTGCTACGGAAAGCTATGTGGGCTGGAGTGAGGCGGCAGGTTATAACTTATCCGATGTATGGCAGCGGCCGTTTTACGTATTTACGGTTTTTTATGAAACCCTGGTGACCCAGTATGATTATTATTTGGTGACAATGCTGGGTGGGTTTTTAGGGAATTTAGATCCCAACTTAACGGTACCGCCGGTTTGTCTTACCCTTCTCTGGTATGCGCTTTTTATCAGTGTAATAAAGAGAGAGGGGGAAGTGGTGAAGATGACGGATGGACAGAAGCTGTGGGTATTGTTTCTGGTATTCATCAGTGCAGTTCTGGTTCTGACTTCCATGTTTTTAGGGTGGACTCCCAGGAATTTAACGTATATTACAGGAGTCCAGGGACGTTATTTTATTCCTCTTCTGCCCCTGCTGTTACTGACCATATATGACCGGCGTCTGATAATCGGTGTTGATTTAAGAAAAAGTGCATGGTATCTGGAATGCTTTGTCAGCATCTATGCCCTGATCCGTATCTGCTCCACATCATGTCTGCGCTATTGATAGGAAAGAAGGGAATTGAAATGGAAGAAATGATCGGGGGACAAAGAACCGTTGATGTGATCATACCGGTTTATAAGCCGGACGAAACGCTGATGCGGCTTTTTCACAGACTGGAGGAACAGTCCTATCCCATACGGAAAATCATCGTGATGAATACGGAAAAATCCTACTGGAAGGATTCTAAGTATGCACATGTAAAGAATTTAGAAGTTCATCATGTGACAAAAGAAGAATTTGACCATGGCGGAACAAGAAACAGAGGAGCCGGTTATTCCGATGCTGATATCATGGTATTTATGACTGACGATGCGGTTCCTGCTGACAAAAATCTAATCAGCGCTCTTGTAAAAGCGTTTCTTCAGACCGGCAAAGGCGGGGAGAAGGTAGTCATGGCATATGCAAGACAGCTGCCAAATCCAGACTGTGCACAGGCGGAGCAGTATACTCGTTCCTTTAATTATCCATCTGAGGGACGGGTTAAGACAGAGGCTGATTTAAAGGAACTGGGAATCAAAACGTTTTTCGCATCCAACGTCTGCTGTGCCTATGACAGAAGTGTCTTTCTGGAAGCCGGTGGTTTTACCAAAACCACCATTTTCAATGAAGATATGATTTATGCAGGAAATGCAGTGCGTTACAGAGGCGAGGCTGTGGCGTATTCTGCTGATGCAAGGGTAATTCATTCTCATAATTACGGATGCATCGCCCAGTTTAAACGAAATTTCGACTTAGCGGTGTCTCAGGCGGATCACCCGGAAGTATTTGGTGGAATCCGCTCGGAAAGTGAGGGAATCCGGCTGGTGAAGAATACCTGTATCTGGTTGGTAAAACAAAAGAAGCCCTGGCTGATCCCAGGTGTGATTATAAAAAGCGGCTTTAAATATATGGGATTTCTGATGGGAAAGCGGTACCGTACTCTTCCCAGACGGCTGATATTAAGTTGTACGATGAACCAGTCTTACTGGAGGAAACCACAAAACTGAAAAGAGTGATATACTTCTAATGCCTGCCTTAATGAAGATAACCGTATGGAAAGTGAGATATTTATTATGAGTTATTTAAACGGACAAACAGGATACCGTGATGATTTATTAGCTACCAGATCTGTAGTTAAGAAAGAGAGTTACGTCTTAATTGAACCGGATGGAATTGTAAAGAATGTGATTCCAGGATATGAGAAGTGCGATGTTACGATTCTTGGATCTCCTCAAATGGGAGCTTCTTTTGCGGATTACTTAATAACAGTCCATGAAGGCGGAAAAAATGCTGCATTCGGTGGGGAAGGGCTGGAATCATTCATTTATGTAATGGAAGGCTCGATTAAAGTGAAAAATGCGGATAAAGATGAGATACTTACAGAGGGCGGGTATATTTATTCACCTGTCGGCAAGAAGGTGTCTTTTGTAAACGCGGGGAAAGAGGATGCGAAGTTATTTGCCTATAAACGCAGATATGAAGAGCTGGAGGGGTACAGCGCCTATACCGTAATTGGCAATGCAAACGACCTTCCATGGATCCCTTATGAAGGTATGGAAAACTGTTATATCCGGAATTTCCTGCCTGCAGCAGAGAACTTTGGATTTGATATGAATATGCATATTCTTAAATTTCATTTAGGGGCATCTCATGGTTACATTGAAACTCATATTCAAGAGCATGGTATGTATTTCCTTAACGGAAGTGCGATGTACAGACTGGATAATGACTGGGTACCTGTAAAAAGAGGTGATTATGTTTTTATGGCTGCATATTGCCCTCAGGCCTGTTATGCAGTGGGGCGAGAAGAGGATTTGATCTATCTCTATTCCAAAGACTGTAATAGAGATGTAAAGCTTTAATACCAGTGGAAAAATAATTGATGAATATATATAAATAAAGACAGTGCTTCAATCATGATATCCGGCGAATCCAGTCATAACGGCAGGTTTCCGGGATCATTTTTGAAGCACTGTTTTATTATAATACATGCATTAATCTTTCCTTTCCATTTAACTACAACCATTATACAAAAAATGCTACCCCATTGCAATTTTATCCTGCTTTTGTTTTCCCGTGTTCTCTAGTATAATGAAATAAAATAGTTTATGGACAAGAAGGGGACATATGGAAAACGGGAAAAAGGGTCTGCTTTTTTTAATGATTGCCGGTTTAGCCGGAATTGTATTTCTCACACTCTTAACCTCCTCCTTTTATGGTTACGTGCTTAAAAAGATTGGAGTGGAGCATGCGGAAAATACGGTTACATACCGATACCATTATGTGATGATAATCGACAACTTGGATTCCCAGTTCTGGAATGACGTATATCAGAGCGTGAAGGAAGAGGCGGCACAATACGATGCCTTTGTAGAACTGAAAGGGAAAAACCAGTCATCGGAATACTCCACCCTGGATTTTATGGATATGAGCATTGCGGCCAAAGTTGATGGGATTTTACTTGAATTTACCGGAGAACAGATGCTGGAAGAACGGATCAATGAGGCGGCCAGGAAGGGGATTCCGGTAGTAACCATTTTAAATGATGCTCCCAATACGGAGCGGAAAAGCTATGTAGGTATCAATTCCTACCAGCTTGGACAGGAATACGGCAGTCAGATCTTAAAGATCCTTCCTACCCATGAGGGAATTACCCGGGTTATGATGCTTCTACACGATAATTCCATAGACAGCAATCAGGCACAGATATTCAATCAGATTAACAACCGCATGGTTACGACGAAAGAAAATTCAGACAGAATCAAGGTGGAAGAAATCAGGATTCCTTCAGGAAGAGCCTTTGAATCAGAGGAGATCGTCCGTAACCTTTTCCAGAATGCCCAGGGGCCGCCGGATGTGATTGTATGTATGGATGAGGTGGATACGGAAGCCGTTTACCAGGCAGTGATAGACTATAACAGAGTGGGAAAAACCCAGGTGATCGGTTATTATAAGTCCAAAGCAACACTGGAAGCAGTGGAGAAGGGAACCATGGCAATGACTCTCTGTATTGATACCAGCCAGATGGGTAAATACAGCGTACAGGCACTAACGGAATCCATAAAGGATGGACGGACCAACTCCTTTTACAGTGTGGATCTGCAGTTTGTTACTGAGGAACAGGTGCCGGAATACAAGAAGCAGGAGCGAAGAGCCCATGAAAATTAAGCCAAATTCATTCTGGGAGAATTTACCCATTACCAGAAAGCTTTTTCTGGAAATAGCAGTGACAGCGGTGGTCCTCTTTGCCAGCAATCTATTTATCTATGCCCAAATTAATCAGATGGTGGAACGGATGAATTCTGTTTATATGAGCAATGTGAATTTAAACGAATTATCCGACGCACTGACGAATGTGCAGAATTTCATGTACAAATACTTACAGGTGAAAGATTCAGAGTCATTAACGGATTACTACCGCGCAGAACAGGATTACAGGAAGCTTTTGGATGGACTGAATGTGCTTGTAACAGACAATCCCGTTCAGCTTCTGGAGAAAAATATCCGGAATATGTCTGACAGCTATCTGGCGGTTACAGATGAGACGGTACAGGCAAAGCGGGGACAGAATGTAGAGAAGTATAAAAGTTCCTATGAATCCGCCTTAAAGCTTTACCAGTTCATTAACCACGACATTGCCGTGCTCAACAGCAGACAGTTTAAGAACAACTCCGCCAGTTATCAGACCCTTCAGGCAGCACTCCAGTATCTAGAGGTTATCAGCTCTGTCATACTGGTTATCGTTATGATTATCAGCCTGACAGTTATGATGATGATGACCAGGGATATTGTTACGCCCCTCACCAGTCTGGCTCATACAGCAAAGCTGGTTGGAGAAGGAAATTTTCATGTAAAGGTGCCTTATATCCGTTCGGGAGACGAGTTGGGGATTGTTACGAAGACATTTAATCAAATGGTGGACAGTTTGGCCGATTATGTGAATAAAATTAAAGAGAGTGCAGAAAAAGAGCAGGAGATGAAGGAACGGGAGCTTTTGATGGAAAACCATTTAAAGGAGGCCCGTTTAAGATATTTACAGTCCCAGATTAATCCCCACTTTCTTTTTAATTCTCTCAATGCAGGCGTGCAGCTGGCGATGATGGAGGATGCGGAAAAAACCTCAGTATTCATGGAAAAGATGGCAGATTTCTTTCGGTATAATGTTAAAAAAGGCGCGGAAGATGCCACCATACGGGAAGAGGTGGATACGGTTGAAAATTATATTTACATATTGAATGTCCGGTTTGCGGGTGATATTCACTATGAATCCAGCGTTGAGGAAGATGCTCTGGACTTTTCCATGCCAAGCATGACCTTACAGCCCCTGGTAGAGAATGCGGTAACTCACGGAATCAGGAACATTAGCTGGCCGGGAAACATCCGCCTCTCAGTGAAGAATATGGGAGACGTCATAGAGATTCGCATTGATGACAATGGAAAAGGAATTACTCAGGAAAAATTAAAGCGGATTCAGGACGGTGTAAGAATCCAGGAAGATAAGTCATCCACAGGAATCGGTATCTATAATGTGATTGCCCGTCTGGAACTTTATTATAATAGAAAGGAACTGTTTTCTATTGTCAGTGAAGGAGAGGATCAGGGAACTTCAGTCATTTTAAGGATTCCTAAAAAGGGGGAAGAGATACATGTTTCGGATACTGGTTGCAGATGATGAAGGCATTATGCTGGAGTCCATACGGAGTATTATTGAATCAAACTTTAAAAGCGAGTGCGAAATCGTCTGTGTGAAGACCGGAAGAGCGGTGATTGAACAGGCCGGGCAATTTCGCCCGGATATCGCTTTTGTGGATATTCAGATGCCTGGATTAAGCGGAATTCAGGCAATCAGGGAGATACGCAAATACAATCAGACCATGGTATTTATCATTATGACAGCCTTTGATAAGTTTTCTTATGCCCAGGAAGCGGTGAATCTTGGTGTGATGGAATTTATCATGAAGCCGGTGAATAAAAAGAAAATTCTTGATGTATGCGTAAAAGCCATGCACCAGGTTGATGAGGCCAGACAAAAGATCAGTGATGATTTAAAGATACGGGAACGTCTGGAAATCGTCATTCCCATGATTGAAAGCGGGTTTATTTATACCGTACTTCAGGAAGATTCAGATCCCCTTCACAGCGGTTACCCGGAGATGCTTGATATCCGAAAACCATACGGTTTCATCGTGGTTTTGGAATTTGGAGACAGCATGGAAGGGGGAACCATGACCAATGCCATCGGAGTAGGGGTGAAGGTAAATAAATATTACAGCATGGTGCGGGAAATCCTTAAGGACTATTTTGAATGTGTCATCGGGCCTGCCATGGGAAACCGTTTGGTTTTGCTTCTTTCCTTCGATCAGGAAAAGATGCAGTATGAAAAGCGGGTGGAAGTGATCACAAGGACCAGGAATATGATTCATAAGCTGGAAAACAGCATGGACCTTAAGTGCAGAGGCGGAATCGGATCTGTAAAAACTCTGGCAGGAATCCGGGATTCCTATACGGAAGCCTTAAAATCCTTAAGGGAAAGTGACAGCCATGTGGTGCATATTACCGATATCCCGGCAGTGGCGGAATACGACGGTGAATATCCTTTGGATTTAGAGAATCAGTACCTTCAAAGAGGCATGAAAGCAGACCGGGAGGGTGCATTAGCCTGTGCCAATGAATTTTTCGACTGGATGCTGGTGCATGACGGGGATATGAGGTCTAATATTGAAATCAAGGTTCTGGAACTGGTGATGAGACTGGAGCGGAGGGCTTTTGAAGCAGGTAATGTCCGCTACGGGTTCCGTTACAGGGAAAACTATATGGCAGAGTTAAAGGAAGCAGCTGATGGTGATGGGGTACGGCGCTGGTTCTTAAACAAAACCAGGGAAATCTGTGACAAGATCAGTACCTCCAGGGAGCGTGAATATGAAAATGTGGTATCAAGAGTTAAGGGATATATAGACGAGAACTACGCCAGGGACATTTCTCTTGACGATGTTTCACGAATGGTGGACATCAGCCCCTATTATTTCAGCAAGCTGTTCAAACAGGAGGTAGGGGAGAATTTTATTGAATATGTGACCAGAGCCAGAATCAAAAACGCCAGAAGGCTGCTGGAGGATCCCAGATACAGCATCAAAGAAATCTGTGTGATGTCCGGCTATAGTGATCCCAACTATTTCAGCAGAATTTTTAAGAAATATGAGGGGATGACACCAACCGAATACAGGGAGAGGTAACGTTATGAAAATGTGGGGCGGGAGGTTATTACTGACGGTATTAGCCTGTTGTATTCTGACGTCAGGGTGCAGACAGGCGAAAGTTGAGACTGCAGTGCAGGTGCCGGAAAAGGAGGGAGATCGGCCTTTACAGATTGGCCTGAGCATTGACTCTTTTGTCATCGAGCGGTGGATCAGAGACCGGGATGTCTTTGTTTCCGCAGCAAAAGAGATGGGTGCGGAAGTCAATGTACAGAATGCAAACGGTGATGTGAATGAACAGGTGGAGCAAATCCAGTATTTTATTAAAAAACAGATGGATGTCATTGTGGTGGTGGCAGGTGATTGCGAAGCGCTGTCGGATGTAATGAAGAAGGCAAAGGCAGCAGGGATAAAGACTATGAGCTATGACCGCCTGGTTTTAAATGCGGACAGTGATATGTACATATCCTTTGACAACAAGGGCGTGGGGAGCCTGATGGCAGAGAATCTGGTGCAGAATATTCCAGAGGGCGGCAAAATCATCATGATTCAGGGACCGGAATCGGATCATAATGTGGCAATGATCCGTGAGGGCTTTTATTCTGTTTTAGAAGGTAAAAATTTAGATGTGGTCTATCAGAACAATTGTGAGGGGTGGCTTGCGGAGCACGCCTACGATTATGCCAAGGAAGCACTTGAAAAATATCCGGACGTCAAGGGAATCATGTGTGGGAATGATGATCTGGCAACTCAGGTTTTTAAAGTACTTTCTGAAGACCGGCTGGCAGGAAAGGTGTGTCTGGTCGGCCAGGATGGAGATTTAATGGCCTGCCAGCGGATTGTGGAGGGCACCCAGAATATGACTGCTTTTAAATCGGTGGAAGAGGAAGCCAGACTGGCAGCGGAGTATGCGGTCATGCTGGGAAGGGGGGAACCGTTAAAAGGAATCGACCAGACCATTCATGACGGAACCTATGACGTGCCGTATCTGGAGCTGAACCCGGTGGCAGTCACCCGGGACAACATGGATTCTGTCATCATTCAGGGAGGCTTTCATGCCAGGGAAGATGTGTATTTAAATGTCATACAGCAGTAGCATTTTTTTGCCTGATAAAAAAGTCCTGTTCTCACGGGACTTTTTTTATTTGGATGAATCCGTGCTAACGGTTGACAAACAAGTCCTGATTCTTCCATGCTAAAATAGGCATATCAAAAACAAGTATTGGAGGAGGATTTATCAATGAAAAGAAAACTTTTAGC
>JAQSYE010000100.1 GCA_029256305.1 Lacrimispora sp.
CAGGTATTAAAACAGGAAGTTGAGAGATTCAGGCTTCAGGGTGAATCCGCTCCGGTAGCAGAAAATTCTGGTTTTTATGAGGCAGCTGCCACAGCTGAGATACCGAATTATACTGAAACAAAGGAATATACAGCACCAAAAGAAGAATATATCCCCCCAGTGTCATATATACACGATTCAGCAAAATATTAATTTTGTCAGGGACAGCCGCAAGATGCAAAATCATTTTGCGGCCGTCCCTGTTTTTTGTATTTATGGTAGGTGAGTTCATGATATAATAGCAAAAAAGGGGGACTTTAAGGTGAAGATTGACAGGCTGATCGGGATAATTTCCATATTGCTGCAAAAAGAAAAGGTGACAGCACCTTATCTGGCAGAGAAGTTCGAGGTGTCCAGAAGAACCATAAACCGTGATGTGGAGAATTTATGCAAAGCTGGAATACCAATCGTCACGGAACAGGGGAAAAATGGGGGGATATCCATAGCAGAAGGCTATAAGGTCGATAAGACATTATTTACGTCTACGGAAATACAGGCAATTCTCTCCGGCTTAAAGAGTCTCGACAGCGTATCAGGAAGCAACCGGTATCAGCTTCTGATGGATAAGCTTTCCTGTGGAAGCAATGATTATGTAGGCGCAAGCGGTCCCGTTGTCATTAATTTAAGTTCATGGTATAAGTCGTCCCTCCCGCCTAAATTTGAGCTGATTAAGGACGCGATAGAAAGAAAAAAGAGAATTGAGTTTCATTACTACGGTCCTGGTGGGGAAAATACGCGGATAATTGAACCCTGTTTGTTGATATTTGAATGGTCTTCCTGGTATGTTTGGGGATATTGCCTGTTAAGAGATGACTTTCGTATGTTTAAACTGAACCGAATGGATCTGATCCGGTGCACCAATGAGGACATTGGGGAAAGAGAGCTTCCGCTCTATCAGATGGATCCCCGTAAGGTCCAATGGACCAATGGAGTGCAGGTGACGGCAGAATTTGATAAAACCATGAAATGGAGGCTCATAGAGGAATTTGGTATTAACAGCTTTCGTGAAGATGCAGACGGCAGGCTCCGGATGAATATCGGCTGGTCGGATAAGGAGTCTTTATTTAGCTGGCTGCTGGGATTTAGGGAGCAGGTGCGGATCATAGAACCGGTGGAATACCAGAAGGACTTTTTAGAGTTGCTGGAACGGATTAAGAATCTTTATTGATAAATTTAAACAGAGTGAACCATATTGACAATGCTCATGGAATCAATCATAATATACAGATACCCCTTATGGTATCCGGAGGTGGAAAATGAAACAGTGTATGGATGCCGATAATCTCCATCGGCGTTTAAAAAAGATCATCGGTCAGGTTCAGGCAATTGACCGTATGGTGGAGGAA
Organism: Lacrimispora sp.; assembly: GCA_029256305.1. GTDB lineage: Bacteria > Bacillota > Clostridia > Lachnospirales > Lachnospiraceae > Lacrimispora. Next base: position 1,386 of record JAQSYE010000100.1, read on the forward strand.
GATGTTCCCTGTGAAGACGTACTTGCTCAGATCAATGCAGCGAAATCTGCGCTGCACCGGGTTGGACAGGTTGTTTTGGAGGGGCATATCAACCATTGTGTCAGAGATGGAATAGAGCATGGAGACGCAGATAAAACCATTGAGAGTTTTACAAAGGCAGTTGAGCGCTTCGCCAACATGACATGAGTTACGCGTAAAAGCAGGGCACCGGTAAAATCGGAGTCCTGCTATTTTTTTTCCACAGCAACCCATATTTCACAGGTATAGTCTGGATTCTTCACATCATCGGACGGATAAACCTCAAAGTCCGTACCACCGCAGGGCTGGTACTCACTGGAAGGGAAAAACTCGCTGTAAATTTGCTGATACAGCCGGGTAAATGCTTCCGGCATTGAACCGATGCAGGGAAACACGGCATAGGTATGGGCCGGAATATCCCATATAGTCAAATCTTTTTCTGCTGACGGTGCGCCGCTATAATAAACCCCGATCCCATAAGGGCGGCCGGGATCTGATGTGTCCTTACCAAAACTTGCTCCAGCTATATTTTTACCAAATATAGAATCCTCAGAAATGTACTTACACAGCGCCGTGATTGTTCCGTCCATACGGCATTGACCCCAGAAATCGGATATTCTGGCAGAGGTTAGTTCCTGTTTGCATGACACGCGCATAGGCTTACCAATCATCTGAAAGCCCTCCATCCTTTCAATCCTGTAATCTGTTACATTGGCCCCGGTGAGTACCAGCTTTACAGAAAGACGGGAAAAGGATTTTAAACTGGCACCGTTTCGTACCTGGGTAGGGGATACGCCATGAAAACGTGTAAACGCGCGGCTGAAACTTTCCTGCGTGTCATAGCCGTATTTTACAGCAATATCAAGAATTCGTGTATCTGTCCCCGCCAGTTCACACCCGGCCAGAGTCAGCCTTCTCATACGGATATATTCTCCCAGTGTAAACCCGCACAGAATCCCAAATACTCGCTGAAAATGAAAGCTGGATGAACAGGCCTGTTTCGCAATCTCACTATAATCCAGTTCCGTGGTAATATGTTCTTCCACGTAATCCACTGCTTTTTGTATGCCGCCAATCCAATCCATCTTTGTGTTCCCTCCCGGTTTTATTTAAATAGAGGAAGAATTTCCCTGGTAATCAGTTCTATCTGTACGTTATATTTTGGTACGAATCGGGAGGCAATAGCCACAACAACACTTTTGTCACGATTGACAAATATGAAGTTTCCTCCATCACCAATAGCCGCATAACAACGGTCTCCCTCATAATCAATAATCCACCATAAATAGCCATATATAAATTCTCCCCAGCAGCTTTTCACTTTCGTGCTTTCTTCAATCCATTTGGCAGATAGAATCTTCCTGCCTTCATAGATTCCGTTGTTTAAATACAGCTGCCCGATTTTTGCCATATCACGAGGAGTAAGGCAAAGTCCCCAGCCGGCTGTGTTCACGCCCTTTGGGTCCACTACCCATCCCTTTACAGATCTGCTCTTTAGAAAGGCAAAATGTTCTTCCTTATTACTTATTGTTGTATTACCAGGAACGTTTATGTTCAGTGGGTTAAATAAGTTCTCTGCTGCAAAGTCAAGAACTGATCTGCCGGTGGCATTTATGATGATTCCCGATAAAATCTGTGTTCCAACAGTGGAATACTTAAATTCTCCTGTTATACCGGCTTTACCTCCCAATAAATCCAGGGCAGCTTTCGTCCAGTCATCACTGGTATAAACCTTTGTGTATGGCTCTGACTTGTATTTGTATGGCGCAGTCATTGTAAGCATGTTCTCTATGGTGACATGCTGTATGGTCTGTTCTCCTCGCTTAAGCCTGTAATCGGGAAAAAAATCCAGAACCTTCTGATCGGGGCCTTGTATATACCCTTGATCTATGGCAATACCAATCAGTACCGATAGGATGCTTTTTGTCACCGACATAACGTGAACAGCATCCGCCGAGGTAAAGCCGTCAAAATAGCGTTCATAAACAACTTCCCCCTTCTTTTGTACAACAATACCAGCAATATTATCATAATCCGCTGCAATTATATTTTCCAACCGAATAATACCATTGTTCATGACTTTTCCCCGCTTTTCTTTTTCGACAGCCTGTAATAGTTCCGATATCACCTATGATACGGGAAAAAGCGTTTGATCGCCTGACATTTTGTGCGGAGTGATGTCATCTCAAAATAATATTATTTTTTAAGATGCGTCTATGTTGCCCTTATAACTACAGTATATCAGAATGCGTATTTTTTTCAATCCTAGAGAAAAATACAGGCTTTCACTTGACAATATATACCTATAGGGGTATATTGAGTTTATGAAAATACATATACCCCTATGGGTATAAAATGGGAGGAACAGAATGGATCGAATAAAAAAGATTCTGGAGTGGGGAGGGCCTTTTAAAGAAAAGGTAAGTCTGGTAGTTTCCGTAATTGCTCTTATTATCAGTTTTTTTGGTTTGGTACCAGTTCCCTTTGATCCTGCCTGGGCGGCAGTTCTTCTTTGCGGAATTCCCATTATACTGGAGGCAGTGATTGGTTTAATCACCGAATTTGATATCAAAGCGGATGTGCTGGTATCCATTGCACTGATTGCGTCTCTCATAACAGGAGAAATATTTGCTGCGGGGGAAATTGCCTTTATTATGCAGCTGGGGGCTTTTCTGGAAGATTTTACAGTAAAAAGGGCAAGAGAAGGAATTGAGAAGCTGGTTCATTTAACTCCCCGAACAGCCAGAAGGCTGGAGGGAGCCATGGAAACTATGATCCAAGCGGAACAAGTACGAATAGGAGATATTCTGCGTGTGCTGCCGGGCGAGACGGTCCCTGCAGACGGAGTAATTAAGGCTGGCAGAACTTCGGTCAATCAGGCTGTTATGACGGGTGAATCGCTTCCTGTGGATAAAGGGCCGGGAGATGAAGTTTCCAGTGGTACAGTCAATCAGTTTGGTTCTTTTGACATGGAGGCGACCAGGGTAGGAGAGGACAGCTCGATACAGAGAATGATTCGTCTGGTACAATCTGCAGATGCAGGAAAGGCAAAAATAGTAGGCGTTGCAGACCGATGGGCGACGTGGATCGTAGTAATCGCCCTGGCAACTGCCGTGCTGACCTGGTTTTTAACAGGGGAACCAATGCGTGCGGTTACAATACTGGTTGTATTTTGCCCCTGTGCACTTGTTCTGGCTACGCCTACGGCTATTATGGCGGCCATTGGCAATGCAACAAAGCACGGATTCCTGATTAAAGAGGGGGATGCGCTCGAACGTTTATCGGAAGTCAGTAAGCTGACCTTTGATAAGACCGGCACTTTAACCTATGGCACTCCCAAGGTGGTGGCTGCAGTCAGTTTTGTAAAAGAATATGGAGATGATGAAATATTTGAACTGGCAGCGGCAGCAGAGTCCCGTTCAGAGCATCCGCTAGGAAAGGCGGTTGTCCGTTCTTTTAAAGAGGAAAAGAAAAAGGATGTGGTGCCTGGGGAAGAATTTGAGATGATTCCAGGGCGGGGAGTTAAATCGGTTATTATGGGAAAGACGATTCTGGCCGGTAATCCGGAACTTTTGTCTGAAAACGGAATTCAGTTGGAAGAGTGGCACAGAGGAAAGGCAGAATCCTATGTAAATCAAGGCTGTACGGTTATTTACCTTTTGGCAGACAATATTCCCGCAGGTTTTCTTGCATTATCTGATACCATCAGGACGGAGGCATGTGAGGTGATTAGCCGGATTAAGGAAATCGGGGCAACACCTGTGCTGCTTACGGGTGATCATAAAAGCGCAGCCATGCATATTGCCGGACAGCTTGGGATTATTGAGATTCATGCAGAGTGCCTTCCTGAAGATAAACTGAAATGGGTTAATACCTATGAGGGGGAAAAGCAAAGGGTTTGCATGATCGGAGATGGAATCAATGATGCTCCCGCTTTAAAGCGCGCCTTTGTTGGTATCGCCATGGGTGGGATTGGCAGCGATATAGCGGTGGAAGCTGCGGACATCGCCTTGGTGAGCGACGATATAAAAGAGATCCCTCATCTGCTATCCCTGTCAAAGAAGATGATGGGTACCATACATTATAATCTGTTTTTTTCCATGTTACTAAACTTTGCGGCCATTATTCTGGCGGTAACCGGGATATTAAATCCGGTGGTAGGTGCTCTGGTACATAATGCAGGATCCTTAGCAGTCATTATCAACTCAGCATTTCTGTTAAAATGGAGTGCGAAATAAATAAATAAACAGCATTGAAAAGCCAGACTTTTCAATGCTGCTTATGTGTTATCCCTTTTGCTTGCTGTTTACATAGGATTTAATTGCTGCAAAACTTTCTGCACTGATCACATGTTCAATCCGGCAGGCATCCTCTAAAGCGATCTTACGTTCAACACCAAGAGTCACAAGCCAGTCGGAAAGGAAGGTGTGGCGTTCGTACATCCGCTCTGCGATTTCCTGACCTTTTTCCAGCAGCGTAATATGTCCATTCTCATCCATATCGATAAAACCATTCTCACGCAAATTCTTCATTGCTACACTGACGCTGGGTTTGGAAAATTCCAACTCACCGGCTATATCAATTGAGCGTACATATCCGTTGCGTTTATGCAGCATTAAGATTGCTTCCAGATAATTTTCAGCAGATTCCTGTATTTTCGTAACAGCACCTTCTTTCAATTGTTCTTTTTGTATTTATTCATTGTAACACAAACAGGCCTGTATTTTCAAGTCAGGTTATCCAATCCTTTTTCATGCTTTATTACCATAGTACGTGGAAAAAAAGACGTCTTGAGAAAGCAGTAACTGGCAGGTGTATCTTTTCTTGTGTTTTTCGTAGTTTTACATTATAATAATAGGCAGGTAAAATGAAATGGGAGCAAGAGAAGAATGAGATTTATTGGAAGCAAGACACTGCTGCTGGACCAGATTAAGTATGTAATAGACGAAAAAGCGCCGGAAGCGAAAAGCTTCTGTGATATATTTTCTGGAACCGCTGCGGTTGCCAGATATTTTAAACAGTGGTATCAGGTCTGTTCCAATGACCTGCTGTATTTTTCTTATGTGCTTCAGCGGGCAACCGTTGAGAACGACCAGATGCCGGAGTTTACCCGTTTGCAGAAAGAAACAGGGATTGAAGATCCTCTGGAATATTTTAACGGGGTAGAGAAAAAAGAGCTGGAAGAACTGCCTGTGGAACGGCGTTTCTTTCAGAATACATATGCGCCTGTGGGCGGCCGGATGTATTTGAACGATGACAATGCTCTTCGCATTGACTTTGCTCGCTGTACCGTGGAGGACTGGAAAGAAGCCGGTTTGTTAAGCGAAGAAGAATATTTTTATCTGGTTGCATGTATTGTAGAGGGAATCCCTTTCGTTTCCAATACATCAGGAACCTATGGTGCTTTTCATAAGTCATGGGAGAGAAGAAGCTATAAGCATTATGAACTTTACCGGCTGCCAGTTACTCACAACGGAAAAGAAAACCGCTGTTACAATGAGAATGGTTCGGATTTATTAAAGAGGCTGGAAGGTGATATTCTCTACATTGATCCCCCTTATAATTCCAGACAGTATTTTTCTAATTATCATGTTTTGGAGACAGCCGCCAGATATGATTATCCCAGCGTGCGGGGAGTAACAGGACAAAGACCGGAAGCAGAAGGACAAAAATCTGAATTCTGTATGAAAAACAAGGCAGTTCCTGCCTTTGAAGTACTGCTATCTAACGCCAGATATCGCCATATCATACTGAGCTACAGCACGGATGGACTGATGTCAATGGAAGAGATAGAAGCAGTTATGAAAAAATATGGAAAGCCAGAGACCTATCACGTTTATGAGATTCCTTACCGCAGATACAAGAGCCGGAAGGTTAAGGAAACGGAACGTTTAAAGGAGCTTTTGATCTACATAGAAAAGCAGGTGCCGCCATGTACATAAAAAGTCCTCTTAACTATACAGGAGGAAAGTTTAAGATTCTGGACTCTGTTTTTCAGGCATTTCCAGCGAATATCGGGACATTTGTAGATGTGTTTGCAGGAGGGTTTAATGTAGGGATTAATGTTGAGGCTGAGGCGATTATCTGCAACGATCAGATCAATTATTTAATTGAGATGTTTCAGATGTTTCAGACTACGGAAACCGGAGAACTGTTAGAACGGATTAAAGGCATTATAAACACCTATCAGCTGACCCAGCAGAATAAAGACGGGTACTATGCGCTTCGTTCTGATTATAACCAGACCGGTGATTTAACAAAGCTTTTCGTTCTGACCTGTTATGCGTTCAATCACCAGATTCGTTTTAATAACAGCCATGAATTTAACTCTCCCTTTGGGAGAAATCGTAGTTCCTTTAATGGCAATATCGAAAAGAATTTAACTCAGTTTTGCCTGGCGCTTCAACAAAAGAATATCCAGTTTACTAACAGGGATTTTACAGCGCTGGATTATTCCAAACTTGGGCCGGAAGACCTGGTGTACTGTGATCCGCCCTATCTGATTTCTACAGGGAATTATAATGATGGCAACAGGGGATTTAAAGACTGGAAGGAAAAGGAAGAACGGGAGCTGCTTGATCTGCTTGACAGACTCAATCAGACTGGAATCCGGTTTGCTTTGTCAAATGTATTTTATCATAAGGGACTTTCTAATGAACTTTTGATTGAATGGAGTCGGAAGTATCAAATTCATTATATTGATAAGACCTATTCTAACTGCAATTATCAGTTTAAAGAACGGGCTGCAGTCACGGTTGAGATACTTATAACGAATTATTAATAAAAGCGGAAGCTCTGATTAGTTTATACAGAGCTTCCGCTTTTTTTCGAATGCAAGCATAGAATCCACACAAGCCCGGATCCTATGAGATAATTACACTTCCAGACCTGCTTCGTATCCATCTTTTGTAGCATGGAGTGCACTGGATGCTTTCACCGCACCACCGATTACATGAACGTCTCCACAGTATTTTTTCGCAATTTCTTCCAAAGGATTAAAGGATTTGTAGCCAAACGCGGAAACAACTATTTCAGCAGGCAATAGTTTCTTTTCTCCGGCGGCATTGGTATAGACAACTCCTTTTTCGTTGATTTCATTCACAGTTGATTCCGTCATTACTTTAACACCGGATTCATTCAGATATCCTGTCAGGCATACTTTTGTCATTATCATCATGTCATTTAAGATATCCTTCTGCATCTCAACGATTGTGATATCACTGACTGTCTGAGAAAGGAAATGTGCGGTTTCCCCACCCACTTCACCGCCTCCGCATACAACAACCGGTCCAGCTTTGACATCACAATTACCTAATAATACATCCTCTGCGGTCACAACCTTAAGTGAGTCAATTCCTTTGATACCTGGAATAAGAGGAACGGCTCCAGTGGCAATGATGATGGAATCCGGCTTTTCATTTTGAATAAATTCCTCTGTCACTTCTGTATTTAAACGAATCTGAACCTCTAAATCCTTTAATCCTTTACGCACGGAAGAGACAAAGGTTGCTAATTCACCTTTTCCCAGAGGATATGCAGCTGATTTGAATTGACCGCCAAGGTCATTCTTTTTTTCAAAAATGGTTACATTGTGTCCCCGCAAGGCTGCTGTATATGCTGCTATTAAGCCCCCAGGACCAGCTCCTATTACCATGACTTTCTTTGGCTTTTCCACTTTTTCTATGTCATTTTCGAACTCACGGCCAACACGGGGATTAATGAGACACGTAAGGCTTTCTCCTGTTAACAGTTTTGCCTCGCAGCCCTGAAGGCATCCGATACAGTAATGAATATTTTCAAATTTTCCTTCTTTTGCTTTTTGGGGAAGGTAAGGATCTGCAAGAGATCCCCGTCCCATGCCGATAAAATCTGCTTTTCCCATTTTAAGGAGTGTATCTGCCATCTTGGGATCATTGATGCGGTTCGTAACAACAACAGGGATATTTAATAATTTTTTAATCTCTTCCGCCACATCCATGTTTAATGCATGTTTTGTGTACATTGGTGCAATAATCTGGTCAATTGGCGCGGAAGCATACATCCCATTGGAAACGTGGATTGCATCAAAGCCGATTTCTTCACAGTGGCGGGCTAATTCAAAGCTCTCCGCTTCCGTTCTTCCTCCCAGTAAGTATTCGTTTCCTGAAATTCTAACCATGATAGGGAAATCTTTTCCAACTTCTTTTCTTACCGCTTCCATGATCTCGTCCAAAAACCGCACACGATTATCAAAGCAGCCGCCATATTCATCCACTCTTTTATTGGTGAACGGTGACAGGAACTCAGAGATTAAGTATCCGTGGGCGGCATGAATTTCAATTCCATCAAATCCGGCTTCTTTCGACCTGCGTGCCGTTTGACCAAAATCCTTTACGAGCTGTTTGATGTCCTCAACTGTCATTTCCCTAGGCGGCTCCTGGCAAATTGGATCCTTGATTGCAGAAGGTGCCAAAGGTGTTACATTTCCATTTGTGAGCTTTGTCGCCTGTCTGCCTGGATGATAGATCTGACAAAACAATTTGGAACCATACCGATGAATGGTATCAGTTAATTTTTTGTTTCCTTCAATCTGTTCATCGTTGTAAAGTCCCGGAATCATTTCATATCCCTTCGCATTCTCATTAATTGCATAGTCTTCTGTAATGATCAGACCCCAGCCACCTTTTGCTTTCTCCTCGGTATACTTAATAAACCGATCTGTAACCATTCCATCTTTTGTACAATAATTTGTTACCATTGCAGGTACAACCAAGCGGTTTGGTATTGTACATCCTGCAATATTCATAGGCGTAAATAGTTCTGTCATCATTTATTTCTCCTCCAAATAACTTCATTATATTGCTGATTTAATTATAATTGATGAAGCTATTACAGGGTCAAGTCCATAAATGAGAATAGTTTTTCATTATCTTTGTAGATTTTTTAGCAATCATGAGCGGAAAGCCCGTTATTTTACAGTCAAAGTAATCTTTAAAACCTTTAAATGGTTTCAATGTTTTTATCAATAGGCACATGAAGTTCAATCAATCTGTAAAACCCATTATCTTCCATACCTCTGCCGACTAAAAGTGCGGAAAGCGTCCCGTTCTGGCGATATCCTTTCATCTTCAAATAGTTCAGAATATCTGTATAAAAATTCTCATGAAACGCTCCAATAGGTCCAAGGTTTACATTGGAACACAGACAATATTCTTCAGGAAGACACTTAAAATTCTCCTTTTTTAATGTATCTAATTTGTCAAAGTACCGCTTCTCAAATGATATTCCCCAGAATTCTTTTCCTTCATTATAGTCAAAATAGACGTCCCAAAAGGGAATGTTAGCGCTTGAAAACAAAATCTTGCATATTTCTTCTTGCAAACTTATCCTTTCATAGTGGTCTCCTTCACCGGTAACAAAATGGAACGCGTATCTTTCCGGAATCTGCTTCACCCAATAGTTTCCCAAATTGTAAAGATCTATTTTATTTCGATCGGTTACCTGGGAAATTCGCTCCACCAAAAGCGTCTTGTACTCAATGTCCTTAATCAGCTGATCATGGTAGCCTTCCAGGTAGTCTACAATCTGAGCATAATAGTTTTCTTCTTTCATTCCTCTTATGTTCTTGATATTCATATTCCAGCCCTGATACTGAATCGCTTCCATCAGATAAAAGATATCCATAGCATCATAGGTCCGGTAATTGTTTGCAGCTTTCCGCTTGGGGTTTATCATTCCTTTTTTTTCATAATAACGAATCATCTCTCTGGAAATATTAAGAATCTTGGAAACTTCTTTAATATTATACTCCATGTTTCAAACCACCCTTTCCATAATTAAAATCTCCAAACTATCAGAAAAAACTCAATAGTTTGGAGATTCAATAGCGTTCTACATTTTCCATAAAAAATAAAGTATTACTTCTCTAATATAACTAGCCCTGCTTATCAGACTCTTTCTCCACCTTAATCTCCCAATGGATCAAAAAGGTGAGTGCAGCCCTAAGAACAATGATGGCAGCAACCAGAACCACCTCAGAAAGTTCCCGTACAACCACAGTTCTTAAAATCTCGCTTCCAAGCTTAAATTCCAGTCCCAGTGCCATGCCCTGGGCAAGATGCAAACGTATGGCAGGATTGTGCTTAACATAGTTGATGATACCCTTTATACCGGAAACAATGATGACAATTACTCCCATGAATTCAAAGAGAAGAATTGCAACATCGACGACCTGCCGCAACAAAAGTTCCAGATTTCCTACCATGTGTTCCCCCTCCGCTTGGCATCAATTAGTTAGATTTAACTTCCTTCCAGGCTTCGTTATAAAGACTGTCTGACTCATCTCCCAAGTACTGATATACTTCGCTGTTCTTTAACATGTTTTCATCTGGGAATAAAGCTTTGTTATTTTTCAATTCCGGATCAAGAAGGTCAAAAGCACCTTTATTTGGTGTTGGATATGTGATGTATTCAAAGTTCTTCTTTGCAATATCCGAACGGCATAAGAAGTTGATCCATTTTTCTGCATTTTCCTTATTGGGAGCATTGGCAGGAATTACCCAGGAATCAAGCCAGAGATTGGTTCCTTCTTCCGGAATTACGTATTCCAGAGAATAATCAAGACCAAGATCCTTTACTTCGTTCTGGATATAAAGCATCTCACCGGAGTAGATAACGCCCAAAGCCGCTTCGCCGCCGATCATCTTGTCACGGACCTGATCGATAACATAAGCCTGTACCAGCGGCTTCTGTTTAATTAAAAGCTCTTTTGCCTCTTTGATTTCCTGTTCATTGGTGGTATTCATGGAATATCCCAGCGATTTTAGTGCCACCATAAATGAATCACGGACACTGTCCTGCATCAGGATGTTGTCTTTGAATTTCTCGTCCCAAAGATCAGACCATTTGGTAGGAATGTCTTCTTTCGCTACCATTTTGGTATTGTAAAGAATTCCCACTGTTCCCCAGGAATAGGGGACGGAATATTTATTTTCCGGGTCGAAGCTCTTTGACATCTCTAAGTACTTGGGGTCGATCTCCTTGTAGTTTGGGATGTTGTCAAAATTGATTTCTGAAAGAAGGTTGTTCTGTGACATCTTCTGAATCATGTAGTCAGAAGGGCAGACTGCATCGTATTTAACGCCACCAGCTTCAATGACCGGATACATCTCTTCATTGGTCTCAAATAAGTCGTATACAACCTTAATCCCTGTTTCTTTTTCAAATTCCTGAATGACTGATTCGTCAATATATTCGCCCCAGTTGTAAACATAAACCTCGCCATTGCTCCCAGCCTTAGCCTGGGATTTTCCGCAGCCGCTTAACAGAGAAATGGAAAGCAGGGTAAGGGCGCTTATTGTCATAACCGTTTGAACTCTTTTTTTCATATAGGTGATCTCCTGTTATTTTTTTCGCTTTGGTGCAAAGTTGGTAATTAAAAGAAGAACCAGCACCGTTAAAAAGATAATCGTTAATCGTGGAAAGTGCATACATGGAAGGTTTAATTCCCCTGCGTACTTCACTGTAAATTAAAGTCGATAATGTATTAATACCGGCACCCTTTGTAAAGTGAGTGATAATAAAATCATCAAGTGACATGGTAAATGCCAGCAGAAATCCGGAAAGTACACCTGGAAGAATGTCCGGGAATACTACCTTGAAAAATGCGGAAACCGAGGTGGCGCCCAAGTCCATGGCTGCCTCGTAGGTACTTTTATCTGTCTGCTTTAACTTCGGCATGACACTTAATATGACATACGGAATGTTAAAGGTAATATGTGCGATCAATATGGTTTTAAATCCCAGAGAAATCCCAAAGGCGATGAATGCCAGCATCAGGGAAATTCCGGTTACAATATCCGCGTTCAGCATGGGAATGTTGGTGATGCCCATGAGAAGAGAGCGGGGAAACGACTTCATGCTGTTAATTGCAATAGCGGCTGCAGTGCCTATAATAACTGCAATCAGAGATGATACAAATGCGATCAGCAGCGTGGTATAAAGTGCATCCATAATCGTACTGCTGGAAAACAATTCTGTGTACCATCTGGTAGTAAAACCTCCCCATTGGGTACGTGATTTTGAATTATTAAAGGACAGAACTGTCATAGTTGCAATG
>JAQSYE010000101.1 GCA_029256305.1 Lacrimispora sp.
TGAGTTCCAAATATTTTTTGAACCAAGTTCATGATTTATTCTCCTACTCTATCTTTCAATATACACCGTACAATCCTGTATATTGTAGCACTAACCTGCTTTTAATTCAACGAATTCATAAAAAATTAACATTCTGGTAATAATCAGACCTTTTATTGCCAGGTACTTCCATTTTCATCAGCAACCTCCGGCAAATTCAGGAGAAAATTATGGTTAACCTGACACATTGCACAAAAACTTTGTTCGATTCCCGACTTTTCCACATTATCCACATTGGATTGTGTATTTCTCCCCCATTTTTATCCCCACCTCCAACCCTCGTATTTGCTAAAAAAATCAGTTATACACCGAGTTGTCCACATTATCCACATTTTTTCTCCACATATTACCAGCATTCCCACCATGTTGACAAATACGTTAATTTTTGTATACTTGTCATAAAATTTACTTTTTCGACGAAAAAATCCATTTTTCCCTTGACTTTTTCTAAAGCCCATCTATAGTTTTTCAATAAATTGATAAAATATAAGAAGAGTCTTTTTACAAAATCTTTCCTTAAATTATCTTAATATTTTACAGTAATATTGAATTAATCTAATAAATATGCTATACTATAGCTATCTCAAGAAAAAGGAGCTGATGACTTATGCGTTTTACAATTACAGGAAGAAATATTGAGGTGACAGCAGGGTTACGGGAGGCAGTTGAGGACAAGCTTGGAAAACTGGACCGTTTTTTCGCACCTGCTACAGAGGCAACAGTAAGACTCAGCGTGCAAAAGGAAATTCAGAAAATTGAAGTAACTATTCCAGTGAAAGGACATATTATTCGAGCCGAAGAATCAAGCACTGACATGTATGTTTCCATCGATCTTGTAGAAGAAATCCTGGAACGTCAGTTGAAAAAATACAAAAACAAGTTAATCGACAAAAAATTAAATGCCCCCTCATTTTCAACAGCATTTTTAGAAGATGAAAGTGAAGTCGATGATCAGGTGGATATTGTCAAAACAAAGAAATTTGCTGTAAAACCAATGGATCCGGAAGAAGCTTGTGTACAGATGGAGCTTCTCGGACATAACTTCTACGTATTCCTTAATGGAGATACTGATGAAGTGAATGTTGTATATAAAAGGAAGGGCGGTTCTTACGGACTGATTGAACCAGAATTTTAATACTGCCATATAAATGGATTAAATATAATATTTGCCGCAGGATTTTTAGTCCTGCGGCATTTTTTGACGTCAATATAACTGCATTACACAACAATATGCTTGATCTTTTATTATATCAAATGTATCCTTAATGTGGCTAATTATATTATGTGATACTGAGGTACTGATTTTGATTAAAATAGCGGTATGTGATGATGATGATAAAATAATACTGGACATAAAAAGCAAGATATCCGAATTTATGAATAAGACCAGCTATAAAGCTGAGATACATGCCTTTTCCTGTGCAGAAGCTCTGCTTAAAAGCGAAGAATTATATGACATTGTTTTTCTGGATATACAGATGGGCAGTATGACAGGCATGGAAGCGGCGAAGCGAATCCGGCAGGCGGGCTCCGATTGCTTTCTTATTTTTGTTACAGTTTTAAAAGAGTATGTTTACGATGCCTTTTCCGTGGAAGCATCCGATTATCTGTTGAAACCATTAAACGACCAGCGTTTTCAATCCACTATGGCCCGGGTATTTCACGCTGTCGTGAATAAAAAAACATCAGTATTAACAATTCAGACAGGATCCTGGTGTAAATCGATCCGTTTTGCGGATATTCTATACTGCGAAGCAATTAACAGAAAGATTTTTGTACATACAAAACAGGAGATTATTGACTACTATTTCAGGATCAATGAGTTGGAAAAACAGCTGGAACCTGATTTCTTTTGCTGTCATCGAAGCTATCTGGTTAATCTTCAAGCTGTCTGCGGGTACGAGAATGGTCTGGCAAAGCTGGTTAATGGGGAGAACATTCCCGTTTCAAGGCTTCGCTGGCAGGCCTTCATGGACGCAATGCTTAACTATATGAAGAAAGGAGACAGATAGATGCAGATCAGTGAACTGTTTATGGGGTGGTTTGATTTTATTTTCTTCTTCTGTATCATGAATGCCTGCCTGGCCTGGCTGGAAATCTGGTTTTTTGGCAGATTTACTGTGCAGATTGTAAAATGGTATCATTACGCCGGTTACGTGCTGGTCATTTACCTGCTGGCTGCTATCGAAATAATCACTCGGACTGCATTTCCAATATCCACTCTTCTGGAGCTGGGTGCTTTTTTCTTATTTGGGTGGCTGGTTATAAAATGTCCGCCGGCAATGTCCGGTACTGCAGCTATACTGGCAATTTGTATTATGCAGGTTGTTAATGGCATATTTCAGTCATTGCTTTGTATCGTTCTGACAATCCTGTTTCCCCATACAATGGCTCTAACGGTTATAAGCGGTCTGTTAGTAATGGCAGCTGTATTTTTTTCCTATCAGCTTGTTCTAAAATGGCTAAAAGACAGGAACGCGCCCATGCTGCGTTACATCCTGATCCTGATTCTTCCGATCCTCTTTGTTCTTCTGGTCATGCAGCATGTATTTGCAGCATATGGGAACACGGTCACTATCAGTTCAGACGGAACCAGAACATTTCCAGTGATCAATAACTGGACCATGCTGATCATTCAGATAGCAGCCTATTTAAGTCTGTTTGCAGTACTTTATGCTTATAAAGAATTAATGGAAGGTTTCGCACTGCAGATGCGAAACACTCTTCTGGAACAGCAGGTAAACGTCCAGACTAATTCAGTCCGGGAAATGCAAATGCGATATGAACTGACACGAACGTTCCGGCATGACTTAAATGGCCACTGGACCGTACTGGGCGGCTTCTTAAAAACAGGAGAAACCGACAAAGCCATGGACTATCTAGCTAAGCTTACTACAATATCAGATCAGCTGTCATTTCCATGCCAGACAGGAAATGCAGTGCTTGATATTCTCTTAACTAATAAATTGGGAATTGCCCGCCAAAAGGGAATACGCGTCGACTGCACCGTTAAAATTCCTGGCAATAGTATTATTGATGATATCGATTTGTGCATCGTATTCTCAAATGCTGTCGATAATGCCATCCATGCATGTAGCTTAAAAAGCAAATCCTATCAATATCTGACACTTAGAACGGTCCAGAAAGGCGACTTCTTTATGATTGAGATTGAAAACAGCCGTTCCGACCATATCGTTCCAGTCAAAGGTTCCGGAATCGGACTTCAAAGTATAAAAGCTATAGCCGAAAAATATCATGGTACAGTTCATATCGAGAAAAGTCAGGAAGTCTTTCTTTTAAATGTACTTTTTCTCATTCCGCAACAATCAGACAGCATCTCAATACAAAGCTCTTGAAACACCAGGATATCTTTAATATATTCATAGTATCTTAGAAAAAAGGAGGTATCACTATGAATATCAGCAACGTGGGTAGTATTTCATCTCAATACCCAGTTGGAGCAGACGATGTCCAAAAACCAGAACAGGACGGCACCAGTGATATAGAACAGCAGATAAAAACACTGGATAAGGAAAAGGGGAAACTAGAAGGGCAACGGGATAAAGAAAGAAATCCGTTCGCGCTGCAACAAAGCACTAAATACAAGGATTTGGAAAAGAGAATTAAGGAAGTGGACAAGCAGATTCAGCAACTAAAATCCGAAGCATCCTCCGTTCAGAAAAAAGCTGATAACGGGAAGCAGGAGGCATCTTCTTCCAGAAACCAATTCGACACCTACATACCTGAACAACAGGAATTTAAAGATTAGCAAAATCCTCCGATAGGGTCATAAACACTCTTATCGGAGGATTGTTTATTTCAGTCTTTTATTTGCCGTATCGTGTCAGATAACGCTCAACGCTTGTGATCGCATTCGCTCCGTCAGAAACTGCTGTGGATACCTGCCTCAGCTGTTTGGTTCTTACGTCACCTGCTGCAAAAACACCTGGAATATTGGTCTCGCAATCCTCGCTTGCCTTAATGTATCCATGATCCATCTCCACAAGGTTATCAAAGGCTTCGCTCTGAGGATTGATTCCCACTGCGATAAATACACCATCAACGGAAAGCTTGCTTGTTTCTTCTGTTTTGGAATTCTTAATGGTAAGAGCTTCTACCTGATCTCCGCCTTCAATCTCCTCCACTACTGTATCCCAGATAATCTCAACATTCTCCTGATTAAATAACTGTGTCTGCAGTGTCTTTGCTCCGCGCAGTTCATCTCTTCTGTGAATTAAGTACACCTTCTTGCACATTCTGGAAAGGAATATGGCGTCTTCAATTGCCACATCGCCTCCGCCTACAACGGCGGCTACCTTGTTACGGAAAAATGCTCCGTCACAGGTTGCACAATAGGAAACACCCATCCCGGTCAGTTCTTTCTCTCCAACGACGCTAAGTTTTCTGTACAGAGCGCCAGTTGCGATTATGACCGATTTTGTCACATAGGACTGCTCCTGGCAGACAACCGTGAATTCTCCGTCTGCAGTCTCGATTCGAAGCACCTCGTCTGTAACAAAATCTGCTCCCAGCTTCTCTGCATGATCCCGAAACTTCATACCTAAGTCAAATCCATTAATCCCGGGAAGTCCCGGATAATTATCGACCTCGTAGGTATTGAGAATCTGGCCGCCACTGGCGACCTCTTTTTCAATCACTACCATCTTAAGTTCAGCTCTTTTTCCATATACCGCAGCAGTAAGACCTGCAGGACCTGACCCTATAATCACAACGTCATAAATCTCATTCATTTTATCTACCTGCCTTCTTTATTTTGTAATACAGATTCTTTTGTATTCATTATATCTCACCCGACTTTTTGTATGCAATGCCCTCGTTGCTTTTTTAATCAAAATTTGTTAAAATGAAAGCATAATATACCGACAGAAAGGGTGGTTTTATGTCTAGAAAAACAGTACTTGTAACCGGCGCTTCCCGTGGAATCGGAAAAGCCATTGCTGTCAAATTTGCAAAAAAAGGATACAATGTGGTCATTAACTGTCTTCATAATGAAGACCGCCTTTTACAGACCAGGAAGGAACTGGAATCCTATCAGATCTCCTGCCTTCCCTATATGGGTGACATGGGAGATATGAATCAATGCCAGGAACTCTTCCAAATGATTAAAAAGCAATTTGGCCCTTTGGATGTACTTGTTAATAATGCAGGTATCTCCTACATCGGCCTCCTTCAGGATATGACAACGGAATCCTGGGATCGAATCATTCGTACCAATCTAACCTCTGCCTTTCACTGTTCAAAGCTGGCCATTCCTGGAATGCTGGAACGCAAGCAGGGCAAGATCATAAACATCTCCTCTATCTGGGGTGTCTCGGGTGCGTCCTGTGAAGTGGCCTATTCCGCTACCAAAGGTGGTCTTAACGCATTTACCAAAGCTCTTGCCAAAGAACTGGCACCAAGCAATATTCAAGTCAATGCGGTGGCATGCGGCGCCATCGATACGGAGATGAATCAGTTTCTAAGCGAAGATGAGTTAATCTCTCTGATCGATGAAATTCCCGCTGGTAGGCTGGGAAAAGCGGAAGAGGTGGCGGATCTTGTCTATCACCTGGGCTATAAAAACTCCTATCTAACCGGTCAGATCATCGGTCTTGACGGAGGTTTTATTTAGTAAGCTTTCCACATTCTGATTCATGATTGATGCGGTGCGGTGAAGAATCTTAATATCTTCTTCTGGAATCTCCCTGTGAAGTTCTTCCACAAAGTCCTTCCTGCACCGCCTGATCCGTTCCACAATATTCTTGCTCTTCTCCGTAAGCTGCAGGCGAACCAGCCTTCGATCATTTTTATCTCTATCTGCTGTTATATATCCCTTTTCACACAGAGAATCTACAGATCTTGCGATCAGTCCCTTCGAAATATTTCTATATTGCGCAATCTCCGAAGCGCTTTTTAAGCCCTCGTTATTTGCCAGGAACATCATAACTACTATTTCATTGGGAGTAAAACCATATTCTGATACCGACTGACTGCACAGTTTCTGGTATACCTTATCGATTTTTACAAAAGATGCCAGACAGCACTCTTCTTGCTGACTCATTAGTTCTCCCGGCTTACTGGTTACAGACTCATTCATAACAACACCCTTACTAAATCATATGAGAAAATTCACGCGCTGTATACTGCTAAGAGATTCAAGCGCCTTTAATGGTTCATTATTGAACCGTTTACTTTTGAAGTATATCTTACATAAAAGTACCTGTCAACCCTGTATATGAAAAAACCCGGAAAAAAGAATCTTTTCCGGGTAATAGCTACTTATGCTTCTGGCTTTTCAACCTGTACAATCGCTGATCTCTGCATAGGAATTCTGCAGTTTTTGTTGTTGCCGAATTCAACGATAACTGTATCGTCAGTCATATCGATAATAACTCCATAAAATCCGCTGGAGGTTAATATACTGTCACCGATTGCAATGCTTGCGAACATCTCCTGCTGTCTTTTCTTCTCTTTCTTCTGTGGCCTGATCGCAATAAAATACATAAATCCAAAAATTACTGCAATATAAATTACCCAGAAACCCATGCCCATCGTACCGCCTGTTGCTAATAACATAACCGTTTCCTCCTTAAATATCCATCTGCCGTCTGCCTGTCCTAAAAGAGAGCCTTATGCCTCGGATCCACCGGTTATCATGCCGGATAGCTTCCTCTCCTTATATTCTCCATAACGGTGATTCTCGATCGCTTCGCGAATCTCTTCCATCATTGTATTATAAAAATATAGATTATGCAAGACACATAATCTCATGCCCAGCATTTCTTTTGCTTTCAATAAATGCCTGATGTAAGCTCTGCTGTAGGAACGGCAGGCAGGGCACTGGCACCCTTCTTCAATCGGCTTATGATCCAGTTGGAATTTGGTATTAAATAGATTCAATTTTCCAAGGTTTGTATAAACGTGACCGTGCCGGCCATTTCTTGACGGATAAACACAGTCAAAGAAATCCACGCCCCGGTCCACGGCCTCTAAAATATTAGCCGGTGTCCCAACACCCATCAGATAAGTGGGCTTGTTTTCCGGAAGGTAAGGCACCGTCTCATCAAGGATCCGGTACATCTCCGAGTGGCTCTCTCCTACTGCAAGACCTCCCAGGGCATATCCGTCAAGATCCATGGCAGATATGGTCTTTGCATGCGCAATTCTGATATCCTCAAAGGTTCCGCCCTGATTGATGCCAAAGAGCAGCTGATCCTTGTTGAGCGTATCAGGAAGCTCATTGAGCTTTGCCATCTCTATCCTGCACCGCTCCAGCCATCTGGTGGTACGGTCCACACTGTTTTGCATATATTCCCTGGTGGCCGGGTGAGGCGGGCATTCATCAAATGCCATAGCAATGGTAGATGCCAGATTGGACTGTATCTGCATGCTCTCTTCCGGGCCCATAAAGATCCTGTGTCCATCAATATGAGACTGGAAGTAAACGCCCTCTTCCTTAATCTTTCTTAAACCAGTAAGAGAAAATACCTGAAAACCGCCTGAGTCCGTAAGAATCGGGCGGTCCCAGTTCATAAACTGGTGAAGCCCGCCAAATTCTCTGATTACATGATCGCCGGTACGCACATGAAGGTGATAGGTATTGGAAAGTTCCACCTGGGTTTTGATTTCCCGAAGATCATCGGTGGATACAGCCCCTTTAATGGCACCTACCGTTCCTACATTCATAAACACCGGCGTCTGGATTGTTCCGTGTACTGTAGTCACTTCCGCCCGTTTTGCACGACCGTCTTTTGCAATGATTTTATAGTTCATTTACAATTCCTTACTTTTATTTTTTGCTGTTTTTAGCAGTTGCTTTTGCAGGTGATTTCTTCTTACCCTTATTAACAGTCATAATATACCACAGGGAGCCTGTGATACATACGGAAGAGTAAGTACCGCACACAATGCCTACCATAAGTGGAAGTGCGAACTCCCGAATGGAGGATACACCCATAATAAACAGAACAAATACCATGATAAATGTGGTCAGTGAGGTATTAATACTTCTGGTAAATGTCTGGGTAATACTTAAGTTAACGATCTCAGCAAGTTCCATCTTACTCTGAGTTTTTAAGTTTTCACGGATACGGTCAAAAATAACGATGGTAGCATTGATGGAATATCCCACAATGGTAAGCATACATGCAATAAACGTAGAACCTACCGACCATTTTAAAATTGCATAGAAGGCGAGCACAACCAGCACATCATGAACCAGAGCCAGTACCGCGCTGCTTGCAAACCGGATATCCTTAAACCGGAACCAGATATACAAAAGCATACAGATGGTAGCTATAATAACGGCCACAATCGCATCCCGTTTCATTTCCTGGCTAATTGCTCCGGAGATGCTTTCTGCGGTGATCTTTTCTGATTCCACGCCGAAGTTGTCCACCATGGATTTATTCAAAGCTTCTCTTTCGTCTACCGTTAATGTTCTTGTCTTAATAATAACCTCGTTAGAACCCGCAACTTTCTGAGTCTGTACATCTGCATCTTTCGTAACCTGTTCTACAACCGGAACCACCTCAGAAGAAATTTTTTCCAAAGTCATGTCTTCATTAAATGTCACATTTGTAGAAGTACCGCCTCTAAACTCCATGCCGTAATTTAAAATACTTCCGGTCTGAGACTGATTCACTCCAAGCCATGCAAGACCAATAACGATAACAAGGATGGACGCAGAGAACCAGATCGTGCGCTTTGATATAAAATCAATTGGCTTTCTCTCCTTTTTAATTCCATACATCTTTTCGTTATCAAAGCCCAGCTTAAACAGGCTGTTTAATACGAACTTTGTCACAAACAGTGCGGTTATCATGGAAAGTACAATACCGATGGCCAGTGTGGAGGCAAAGCCTTTTACTGTACCGGATCCTCTCCAGAACAGCACAGCTGCTGCAATCAATGTTGTAACATTACCATCGACGATCGCGGACAGCGCTTTATGGAAACCTGCTTCGATGGAAGCTTTCACATTCTTACCAGATCCGATCTCTTCTTTAATACGGGTAAATATGATAACGTTTGCATCCACCGCCATACCAATGGAAAGAATAATACCTGCAATTCCAGGAAGAGTAAGAGTTACCTCAAACGCCTCTAACAGAATTAGGATAACACCTACATAAATAGTCAGCGCTATCACGGCAGCAACTCCTGGAAGCAAATAAACCAAAATCATAAATATTGCTACAATGGCAAATCCGATTGCAGCTGCCTTTAAACTGGTAGTGATTGCTTCCTGTCCCAGTTTTGCTCCTACTACATTGGATCGGAGTTCTTCCAGTTCCAGAGAAAGGGACCCAATACGAATGGTGGAAGCCAAAGTCTCCGCCTCTTCATAAGAGTTCATTCCACTGATCTGACACTGTCCCTGGGTAATTGGCTCCTGAACAACCGGATTTGAGTAAACCTTACCATCGTAGATAATAGCAATCCGTTTGCCCACATTTGCAGTTGTTGCATCACCGAAAACTTTTTTTCCTTCATCGGTAAACGTCAAATCTACCATATATTGCTTGATCCCGTTATTTTCAGTGATAACCGGCTTTGCAGTTGATACCTGATTACCGTTTAAAATAACCTTTCCCGCTTCATCTGTAAATGTTAAGGAACCGGGTTTTCCAAGTTCTTCAAGAATTGCATTGGCATCTGATACTCCGGGTATATCAACGTTAATGCGGTTGTCACCCTCCTGATATACCTCTGCTTCTGTGCTGTAGTTTTGAACTCTCTGCTGCAGCTTGTAGATGGTATCTTTCATGTCCTCTTCACTTGGTTTTTCTTCTTTTGCCTGATAGGTAATGCTGACGCCCCCCGCCAGATCAAGTCCAAGCTTAATGTCACCCATAGTGGTATAGCCGAAATAACCGAATAACCCAACCATTACCAGTGCAATAATCAGCCCTAACAGGCCCTTGCCTTTGTTACTTTTCATGACTTTTCTCCTTCACTTTTGGAATAAAACAAGCTTAAGTCTGAAAGCAAGATCTTTCAGTCTTATTCTTCAGCCAACGCTGCCTTGATCATGATCGCACTCTCAATCCGCTTTTTCTGCATCTCACAGCCGATGTCATATGCATCCGTAATGCTTCCATGAAAATTATAAGAGTTGGCTGCACAGCCTCCGCTGCAATAAAACCTTGCAAAGCAATCCCGGCATTTATCTTTTGCATAAACATTGCAAAGCTTAAATTCATCGCGGATCTGTGTGTTAGTCACACCTGTATCTACATTGCCGAGAAGAAACTCCTCATCCCCGACAAACTGGTGGCACGGATAAAAATCCCCCCATGGGGTAACTGCCAGATACTCTGTCCCTGAGCCGCAGCCAGACAAACGCTTAGCCACGCATGGTCCCTGAGTCAAATCAATATTAAAATGGAAGAAGTTAAAACCGTTTCCTTCCTTCTGTCTTTTAATATACTCAACAGCCAGCTTATCATACTCCTCTAAAATTGCAGGAATATCCTCCTGTCTAATCGAATAATCCTCTTCCTCCTGAGCCACAACCGGCTCAATGGACATGCTTTCAAAACCAAGATCCGCAAACTCCAGCACATCTTTGGCAAAGTCCATATTATTCCGTGTAAAAGTACCCCGGATATAATAATCCTTTGATCCTCTCAGTTTTGCAAACTTCTGAAATTTAGGAACAATCAGCTCATAGCTTCCCTTACCATTACGGAACGGTCGCATCTGATCATTGACTTCCTTCCGTCCGTCAAGACTCAACACAACATTGCTCATTTCCCTGTTGCAATATTCCATGATCTCATCATTCAAAAGAACACCGTTGGTTGTCATGGTAAAACGGAAGTTCTTATTATATTCTTTCTCTTTTGTGCGTCCGTATTCAACAAGTTGCTTAACAACGTCCCAATTCATCAAAGGTTCGCCGCCAAAAAAGTCCACTTCCAGATTCTTACGGTTCCCGGAATTAGCAATCAGAAAATCCAGTGCCTTCTTCCCAACCTCAAACGACATCAGCGCACGGCGTCCGTGATACTCCCCTTCTTCCGCAAAGCAATACTTGCAGGCAAGGTTGCAGTCATGCGCAATATGTAAGCAAAGTGCCTTCACAACCGTCTTTCTCTTCTTAAAATCAACCACATAGTCATGGTAAATATCTTTCGTAAACAGTTCCCCTTCATCAATCAGAAACTGAATCTCTTCCAGAGCTTCCCTCACCTCAGGCTCCCCATAGGTCCCCGAAAGCTCCTGAAGCACTTTTTCCTTCGCTTCTATTGAAATCGCCTCAGCCTTTTCCATATCCGGTACCAGCCCAGCTGCAATCTTTACAGCCTCATACATAACCGGATCAACCGAATGAACAGAACCGCTGTTGACATCCATAATAATATGGAAGCCATTACTCATATATTGATGGATCACTTGTATTCTCCTTAAGTTAAATTTAAACCCGTAATCATTTTTAGCAGACAAGCGAAGCAACCCCTACCGTCTAACGACCGTAGGGGCATGTGCTCATCTGCCTTATGGCTGTTCTATACAGTTTATACTAGCGATTGCTGTTTTCGCAGCTCTGGTTTCCTACTGTACAGGATGTTTTACAAGCTGACTGACAGGAAGTCTGGCACTCACCGCAGCCGCCTTTTTTCATGGATTCTTTTAATGTACTGGAACTTAATGTTTTTACGTGTTTCATAAACTTACACCTCCTGTATTTGCCTAATTCTTTGAGATTATACCACATGTTTTTAGCCAGTGCAAGATGAATTACCCCCTAAGGCAGGCGCTGAAACATTTTTTTCAACCGCCAATATATTCGAATATCCTCCCTGATGGACGAATATACTGAACCAGAAGACAAGACATAAGGAGAAATAACATGGAAAAATCAAAGCTTCAGGTCACACTTAGAAATCTGCTTGTCACCTACATATTGACCGGAGTCCTGCTGGTGATCCTGGCCTTAGCGCTTTATAGATTCCGGCTGAAGGAAGGTCAGATCCGGCTGGGTGTCAATGCGGTTTACGTCATCACCTGTCTCTTTGGAGGCCTCCTCATGGGGAAGAGCATAAAGCAGAGAAGGTTCTTCTGGGGCCTGTTACTGGGTCTTTTGTATTTCCTTGTGCTGCTGGCGGTTTCCTTTATGCTGAACAGGGGGATAAACGGGTCGATGAATCAGATTCTGACAACGATGGCGATCTGCGCAGCCAGTGGGACTGCGGGGGGGATGCTTAGTTAGAGACGGAGACGGGGGGGTAGAGATGGGGATAGGGGCTGGCGGAAAATGAGGAGTCCGGTCCCCGGATACGCTCATGGTTTCGGGCGGGATAGGTGTAAGGGATAGAAAGCACGGAAATAAGGACACCGGCACCATTCATCGAGTTTACTTGATGAAAACTCGATTCAGGGCGCCTAAAAAACGGACTTTGTGAGTCCGTTTTTTGTCCTCATTTCCCCGCTTCCTCTCCCTAACACCTATCGACGCCCTGCACAAATCGCCGTATCCGGAGACCGGACTCCTCATTTTCAGTTAGACGTATTTCTCCATCTGGGGAAAAACGTCGCGGGTGAGACGGGATAACCAGCATCTTCGCTTTGTTAGGATTGAAGACGTGGAGGGGCCGGCTTCCAGTGGGGTTCCAGCGACGTCGAGGGAAACAGGACAGAGTAAGAGGGGATGAGACGGTTTGGAGGCGGGGTTAGAACTTCTTAGGTTGGACAGGTGCAAAAAACATGGGCGGAAATTGGCTTCAAAGCCAATTTCAGAGGAAACCCTG
>JAQSYE010000102.1 GCA_029256305.1 Lacrimispora sp.
AGCATGGTAACTGACGAGGGTTATTTAATGCATACTCTTCCGGTTTCTACGGAAAGTCATATACTTTCCAAACTGACCGTGGCAAGTATATGGACCATCAGCAGTTGGTTTGTAATTTTTCTTTCATTATTTGGCATGTTTTTTACACCAGATCGTTTATCCGTGTTAATCGATAAACTTTCTTATTCATGGTTTTATATTAATACCACAATAAACAGCTCACTACTGGTCCTGTTTACCATAGAAATTGTTTTTATAGTGATACTGGGTATCTTTACGGCCCCTATGATTTATTATGCGTCCATCGCAATCGGTCAGGTAATCAGCAAGAATAAAATATTAGGTTCTATAATCGGATTTTTCATTATCCAGGTTGCTTCACAAATTATAAGTGTTATTTTGATTACCCCGATTGGTATTTACGGTGACAAAGTTAGTGATTCAGCAAATTCCATGCTATCCTTTTTTGCGAATTTCTTTTTCCCTATTTCCATCCTGATAGCTGTCTTTACTCAATTAATCCTTTTCGGGATCACCGATTATATTTTCAAGAAAAAACTGAATCTGGAATAGTATTCTGGGGCATTGATTCATTTTATGGATCAATGCTTTTTTTTGTCAATTGGGGAATACTATGGTCTTTTTTATTCCAATTTCTGCAGTTTTAGCAAATAGTATTGCTTAATCCTGTAAAGTATTTTATAATTAAACTTTGCGGTGATTGTTGGTATTATTCCGTTTTTACATTACTATAACGATCACGCAGAATCAATAATAATGTGCATTTGGCACAATATAAAAAGGAATAAATATGAAAAAATTAGCTCTATCCGATGAAATACTATTAAGTATTGAAAAGCCTGCCCGATATATTGGAAATGAAGTCAATATGGCAAGAAAGGACACTGACTCTGTAGATATCCGTTTTGGTATGTGTTTTCCGGATGTTTACGAAATTGGAATGTCTCATCTTGGAATGCAGATTTTATATGATATGTTTAACAGAAGAGAAGACATCTATTGTGAACGTATTTTTTCCCCTTGGACCGATTTAGATAAGATTATGAGAGAGAAGAAGATCCCTCTTTTTGCTTTGGAATCACAGGATCCTATTAAAGAATTTGACTTTATTGGAATCACAATTCAATATGAAATGTGTTATACGAACATACTGCAAATCCTTGATCTGGGCCAAATTCCCCTTCATGCATGCGAAAGACAGGAGGGCGATCCGATTATCATCGGAGGAGGACCCTGTGCATATAATCCTGAGCCTCTTGCAGATTTTTTCGATATGTTCTATATCGGTGAGGGAGAAACCGTCTATTTTGAATTGATGGATCGCTATAAGGATAATAAGAAAAAGGGTGGAAGCCGCAGAGAATTTCTTGAGATGGCAGCTGAGATTGATGGAATCTATGTTCCGTCTTTTTATGATGTGCTCTATCATGAGGATGGCACAATCAAAAGCATGACTCCTAACAATTCACATGCGAAAGCAACCGTTACAAAACAGCTGGTTGTTAATATGGATGATGCCACCTACATTGAGAAACCGGTAGTTCCATTTATAAAAGTAACTCAGGACCGTGTTGTTTTAGAGATTCAAAGAGGCTGCATCCGTGGATGTCGTTTCTGTCAGGCAGGCAATGTCTACCGGCCCATGCGCGAGCACAGTCTCGAGTATTTAAAAGATTATGCCTATAAGCTTTTAAAGAATACCGGACACGAAGAAATCTCCTTAAGTTCTTTAAGCTCCAGCGATTACAGTGAACTGGAAGGAATCGTTAATTTCCTTATCGATGAGTTCAAGGGTAAAGGTGTGAACGTTTCCCTTCCTTCTCTTCGAATTGATGCATTTTCATTGGATGTTATGAGTAAAGTCCAGGATGTTCGCAAGAGCAGTCTGACCTTTGCACCTGAAGCAGGATCCCAAAGACTTCGTGATGTAATCAACAAAGGGCTGACGGAAGAAATTATATTAAAGGGTGCCGGCGAAGCGTTCCAGGGCGGTTGGAACCGGGTTAAACTGTATTTCATGCTTGGGCTTCCTACGGAAACCGTAGAGGATATGGAAGGAATCGCAGAACTTTCTGAGAAAGTGGCGGAAATCTATTATGAGATCCCCAAGGATCAGCGTAATGGAAAAGTGCAGGTCATAGCCAGTTCTTCCTTCTTTGTACCAAAGCCATTCACTCCATTTCAGTGGGCAAGAATGAATACAAAGGATGAGTTTTTACAGAAGGCGTATCTTGTTAAAGATAAGTTCCGCACAATGCTCAATCAGAAGAGCTTAAAATACAATTATCATGAAGCAGATCTAACCGTACTGGAAGGCGTTCTTGCAAGAGGCGACAGAAAGATATCAGCCTTGATTGAAGAAGTTTATAAAAACGGTGCTCTCTATGATTCATGGTCTGAGCACTTTAAAAATGATGTGTGGCTGAAAGCGTTTGAAACCTGCGGATTGGATTCTGATTTCTATACTGTCAGGGAAAGAAGTTTAGATGAAATATTCCCCTGGGACTTTATCAATGCAGGAGTTTCCAAGGAATTTTTAAAGAGAGAATGGCAAAATGCCATTGACGAGAAAGTCACCCCCAACTGCCGCATGCAGTGTATTGGCTGTGGTGCCAAGAGTTTTGAAGGAGGTGTCTGCTATGAAAATCAGAATTAAGTTTACCAAACAGGGACCTGTTAAGTTTGTTGGTCATCTTGACATAATGCGCTATTTTCAGAAAGCTATGAGAAGGGCGGATATAGATATTAAATACAGTGAAGGCTTCAGCCCACATCAGGTCATGTCATTTGCCGCACCTCTTGGAGTTGGTCTTACCAGTAATGGAGAATACATGGATATCGAGGTTCACTCCATGAAGGACTGTGATACCATAATGAAGCAGTTAAACGATGTGATGGCAGATGGTATTTGTGTTACTGAATGTCACTGTTTAAATGATGATGCCAAAAATGCCATGTCTTTGGTTGCTGCAGCAGACTACACGGTCACCTTCCGGGAAGGAAAAGCTCCAGCTGATGAAAAGGGATTTTTTGAGGGTCTTCTTACGTTTAAAGACCAGGATCATATCATGATTGTCAAAAAATCAAAAAAAGGGGAGAGGGAAGTCGATTTAAAAAATCTCATCTACCAGCTTTCCGTATGTGACAATAAAATCTTCATGAAAATATCATCAGGAAGTGCAGATAATTTAAAACCTGAGCTGGTAATGGAAGCTTATGACCAGTGGAGAGGGGAAGCCAGTCCTGAATTTGCATTTTGTATCCAGAGAGAAGAAGTCTACGGGAATACAGGTAACGAAGCAAATCCTGTTCTTGTCCCTCTGGGGCTCATAGGAGAATCCGTTGAATAAATTGATCATAACCAGATGGAATGGATGTATTATTACTCTTTTACAATCAGGGAAGGAAACCCTTCAAATTGACATTGAACCGGAAGAAAACCATTCGTTCTTAGGTAACATCTATATTGGAAAAGTAAATAATATTGTTAAAAACATAAATGCGGCATTTGTGGACATTGGTGATGGACAGATGGGTTATTTAAGTCTTGGGGACTCATGCGTTCATCTTTCCGATGGTCGCCCGTTTGACGGGAGGCTTCGCCAGGGAGATGAAGTCCTCGTTCAGGTGGAGCGAGATGCGGTAAAGACGAAAGCGCCTGTTCTCACAGGGAATTTAAATATAACCGGCAGATATTTTGTTCTCACTTCCGGAAAAAAGCAGATCGGTTTTTCATCCAAAATCCAGGATTCTGTTTGGAAACAGCAAATGAAGGAATATCTGGAAGATGAAAAAGGGAACTGGGGAATCATTGTCAGAACCAATGCTTACAGTGCTCCCATGGAATCTCTAAAAGAGGAATTGAACCTGTTAAAAGGGCGGTTATCTGATATTCTTACGCATGCCGGACACCGGACCTGCTACAGTTTGCTATACGGTTCCACGCCCTCCTATTTAAGTGGTCTGCGTGACAGCTTTCAGTCTTCTCTGGAATCGGTTGTAACCGATGAACCGGATATTTATGACGCAGTAAAAGAATATTTAAGCGAACATCAGCAGGAAAACTTACATTTACTGACTTATTATGAAGATCCACTGCTTCCGCTTAAAAAGCTGTACCGGATTGAAAAAACTATGAGTGAAGCACTAGGAAAAAAGGTATGGATGAAATCCGGAGGCTACTTAGTCATTGAACCCACGGAAGCTTTAGTCGTAATTGATGTAAATACCGGCAAATATTCGGGTAAAAAGGAACTTCGGGAAACGATTATGAAAATCAATCTGGAAGCCGCCGTGGAAATTGGGCACCAGATCAGACTTAGAAATTTATCAGGCATTATAGTAATCGATTTTATTGACATGGAGCGGGAAGAGGATAAAAAGTTTCTTTTAAAACGTCTTGAGGAAATCGTCTCAAAGGATCCTGTTAAAACTGCAGTTGTTGAAATAACCAAATTAAATCTGGTTGAAATTACAAGAAAAAAAATAAGAAAGCCCCTTTGCGAGCAGGCGTTACAGATGAAGGAGAAGGTTTCATTATGAAAATCATAATAGTGGGTTGCGGGAAAGTTGGGGCAACCCTGGCAGAACAGTTAAACAAAGAACATCATGATATCGTCATTATCGATAAGAATGTGAGTGTGATAAATTCCATTTCAGAGAGAATCGATGTCATGGGTGTTGTTGGAAACGGTGCTGTTAATAAGGTACAGATGGATGCAGGGATCGAAGATACTGATCTTTTAATAGCAACCACAAACTCTGACGAATTGAATATGCTCTGCTGTCTGATTGCAAAAAAAGCAGGTAACTGCCATACAATTGCCAGAATTCGAAATCCTGAGTATGATTCCCAGATCAGCTATATTCGCGAAGAATTGGGCCTTTCCCTTGCAATTAATCCTGAAATGGCGGCTGCCATGGAGATTGCAAGACTGTTGCGTTTCCCATCTGCAATTAAGATTGATACGTTTGCAAAAGGCAAAAAAGAAATATTAAAATTCATTGTTCCTGACCATTCGGTTCTTGATGATATGAAAGTCAGGGATGTTCTTGTGAAACTTAAGTGTAATGTCCTGATCTGTGCCATCGAGCACAATTCAGAGGTCATTATACCCGGCGGAGATTCCGTTATAAAAGCAGGGGACAAGATATCATTCATCGCATCCCCCGTTGAATCCAATGAATTCTTTAAACAGGTTGGAATTGATAACAACATTATTAAAACTGCCATGCTGGTAGGCGGAGGTAAAATTACTTATTACGTAGCAAAAATGCTGGAAAACACCAAAATTAAAGTTAAAATTCTGGAACAGAATTCAGAGCGCTGTAACGAACTCAGTGAATTGCTTCCAAGAGCCATGGTGATTCACGGCGACGCCTCTGATCAGGAGCTGCTTTTGCAGGAGGGGATTCGGCAGACCGATGCATTTGCATCTCTCACCGGCTTTGATGAAGAAAATATCATGCTGTCCCTTTATGCAGCCAGCCAATCAAAAGCCAAGTTGATTACCAAAATAAATAGGATTGCATTTGAAAATGTCATAGATTCCATGAACCTTGGAAGTATTATTTATCCGAAACTGATTACGGCAGACACCATTCTGCA
Organism: Lacrimispora sp.; assembly: GCA_029256305.1. Classification (GTDB taxonomy): domain Bacteria; phylum Bacillota; class Clostridia; order Lachnospirales; family Lachnospiraceae; genus Lacrimispora. Next base: position 5,630 of record JAQSYE010000102.1, read on the forward strand.
ATATGTGCGAGCTATGCAGAACTCTATGGGAAGTAATGTGGAAACACTTTATAAAATTGTAGCCGACCGGGCGGAAGCGTTGGAGTTTAAGGTGGTTAATGAACCCTGTATTGTAGGGATTCCGTTGGAAAAATTAGAACTAAAAGATAATTTGCTGGTAGCTTATATCATGCGCAAAGGACGCTTTATCAGTCCTCGCGGAAAGGACACCTTAGAAGAGGGGGATCGGGTCATCGTTGTTACGACAGTAACTGGATTGAATGATTTGAAAGATATACTAAGGTAGGAAAAGGCGATAGAGCTATGAATAAAAAAATTATCATTTATGTTTTGGGCTGGATCTTAAACATTGAGGCAGTGTTTATGCTTCCTCCTTGTGTGGTCGCTTTGATTTATAAAGAAACAAGCGGCATCTGGTTCCTTGCGGTAGCATCCGTGTGCGGTGGAATCGGATTTTTATGTACCCGCAAAAAACCGGCCAATATGGTGTTTTTTGCAAAAGAAGGATTTGTCTCAGTGGCATTAAGCTGGATCGTTCTGAGCTTTTTTGGCGCGCTACCATTTTATTTCAGCAGAGAAATTCCTGTGTTTGAAGATGCCATGTTTGAGGTTATTTCCGGTTTTACAACAACTGGCGCAAGCATTCTTCCTGATGTGGAAGCACTTTCCAAATGTATGTTGTTCTGGCGCAGTTTTACCCACTGGATCGGAGGAATGGGAGTTCTTGTATTTATTTTATCCATTCTGCCCCTGGCTGGTGGTTATAATATGTATATCATGAAAGCAGAAAGCCCAGGACCCTCCGTCGGCAAGCTGGTCCCCAGAGTCAGGTCTACTGCTAAGATTCTATATGGTATTTACCTGTTTATGACAGCACTGGAAGTAGTACTTCTTATGATTGGCGGCATGTCATTGTTTGATTCCCTGACTATCAGCTTTGGTACCGCTGGTACCGGAGGATTTGGTATCAAAAATAACAGTATGGCATTCTATGACAGCTACTATTTACAGGGTATTGTCACCGTGTTTATGATTCTCTTTGGCGTGAATTTTAATGTATATTATCTTTTTCTGACACGTCATCCCAAAGAGGCGTTTTTTAGTGAAGAGGCGAGAGCATATTTAGGTATCATCGGTGTCTCCATATTGTTGATTACCATCAATATCCATCGTGGATTTGGAAGTCTTTTTGCTGCATTCCATCACGCTGCATTTCAGGTAGCTTCCATCATTACAACTACCGGTTACTCCACGGTTGATTTTGATTTATGGCCTGAATTTTCCAAGGGAATTCTGGTAGTACTTATGTTTATTGGAGCCTGTGCCGGCAGTACGGGCGGAGGTATCAAGGTATCAAGAGTGGTTATATTATTAAAAGCAGTTAAAAAGGAGCTTGATTCTCTCATCCATCCCAGAAGTGTAAAGGTACTGAAGCTGGAGGGAAAGCCAATTGAGCATCAGGTGATGAGGTCCATTAACACGTTCCTGGGTGCCTATATCGTCATTTTTATTTTCTCTGTTTTAATTGTCAGTCTGGATAACTTTGATTTTACAACAAATTTTACAGCCATTGCGGCAACATTTAATAATATCGGTCCCGGTCTGGCCGGTGCCGGTCCAACCAAAAATTTTTCCCTGTTTTCAACATTGTCCAAGTATGTCATGATGTTTGATATGCTGGCCGGACGACTGGAAGTGTTCCCTATGCTTCTTTTATTTGCACCATCTACATGGAAGAAGATCTAAGTATAAAAAACCCCCGGGAGTATTTTCAGGGGGTTTTTTGCATCATGCAAGAATAAAGATCAGACTTTCTTTTTCTGATGCCAAACTTTAAAATTAACTGCTGAAAGAATAATTACAAATATCACGTTAAATACCAGGATGCTAATTGCTGCAACAATGCCCACACGGTCAGCAACACCACCTACAATCTGAGGCGTGATAATTCCTCCCATGGCAGATATTGCAGTGAGAAGAGACATTCCCAGGGTAGAACCCTGGATCAAAGGTCCGGCATTCGCAATACAGGTAGGATAGATTCCCGACAGGAAAAAGCCAAGCCCAAGCAGTGAAGCTGTTACAAGAGGTAAGCTGTTTACTTTTATCAATATAAAAAAGCAGACAGCACTTCCAATGGAATTAATCAGTAAGATTGTGCTTCTATGTACTTTCTTTGATATGGCAGCGCATATTAAGCGTCCACCCATGATAACCAGCCAGGTTAGTGAAACGAGAGTCGTGGCGAATTCAGCACTCATAACGCCTGTATTCTGAAGATAAGTAACGAACCAGCCATTAATGCAGTTTTCGACTCCAAGATAAAAGAAAAGGATAAAGGCAATGCAATAAAATGCGAAGGAACGAAGAAAACCCTTGTTTCCAGCTGATGCTCCGTTGGTCCTGCTTTTCCTTATTTCAATTTCTTTCTGCGCTTCATTTATTAAATCATAATTCATGGTTCCATATGAGATTGCGGATATAATAGTAAAAACCACGATCATATAGAGCGTCACTCTCCAGCCAAATCCCAGTTTCATCAGCATTGCTGTAAGGAGAGGAGCAATAAACGCTCCGATTGCAAAGGTGCAGTGGAGAATATTAAGCTTTCCAGTTGCTGCATCACCATATATATCATTGACTGCCGCATTGTTTAAAATTGTAATACATCCCCTTGTGAAGCCATAAAGCAGCATAACTGCGTACATGACTGGAAGCGGAGGTAAAAAACTTAAAACCATCAGAGATGACGGCACAAAAAGCGTAACCAGGATAATGGCTGTCTTTTTTTTCATAAATGTGACCATAACGGGAAAAATAAAGCTGGATGAAAGATTACCGATGGCCATAACTGATAAAAGCCCTCCAGCTGCAAGAAAGCTAATTCCAGCTTCTTTTATAATGGATGGAAGTATAGCGCCTATCACTAAGACTGCCATACCGCTAACAGCATATCCGTAACAGCAACGGATAAAAATTGAATTTCTTGGATCTGATTTCATTGGTATTACCCCCTTTTTTAATCAAACATTGATCATTATACTAATAGAAATGGAAAAATACAAGGAGAAGTCACAAATCCCCTGTTATTTCTAATAAATTTCCAGAAAAAATTATTGACATAACCGGTAAGGAATGCTATATTTATACAGTATGCCGCACAATGAGGTTAATAAGTTTCTGATTATTCAGAACACCGCAGTTGGCGAGTAATGATAATAGGAGGTGCCATATGTACGCGATAATTGCAACAGGTGGTAAGCAGTACAAAGTAGCGGAAGGCGATATCATTAAAGTTGAAAAGCTTGGTGTTGACGCTGGTGAAGCTGTCACATTTGACCAGGTCCTTGTTGTAAACAATGGTGAATTAGCAGTAGGCTGCCCGACTGTAGCAGGTGCTACCGTAACAGGTACAGTTGTTAAAGAAGGCAAAGCTAAAAAAGTTATTGTTTACAAGTATAAGAGAAAATCTGGATACCATAAGAAGAATGGTCACAGACAGACTTATACTCAGGTTCAGATCGAAAAGATCAACGCTTAATCATGATAAGAGTAACCGTATTTGTTGATTCAGAACAGCGTTATACAGGAATTGATATGTTAGGACATGCAGGATTAGCTGATGATCATCAGGATGGACAAGAACTTGTCTGTTCAGCTGTTTCAGCTTTGACTTTTAACATGGTTAACAGTGTGGAGCAATTCACTGAGGATTCTTTTGAAGTGAACCAGGAAGAAGAGACAGGCTCTTTTCAGTTTCGGTTTACCTCTGACATAAGTTCCGGGTCAAAACTCCTTATGAATTCTCTGATATTTGGATTACAGGATATTGAGGAAGAATATGGAGAACCATATATTAAAATCCGATTTAAGGAGGTGTAAGTGATGTTAAAAATGAACCTTAAATTTTTCGCTCATAAAAAGGGTGTTGGTTCTACTAAGAACGGCAGAGATTCCGAGTCAAAGAGATTAGGTGCCAAGAGAGCTGATGGACAGTTCGTATTAGCTGGCAATATTCTTTACAGACAGCGTGGAACTCATATTCATCCAGGCATCAACGTAGGCCGCGGCGGTGATGATACATTATTCGCTTTAGTTACTGGCGTTGTGAAATTCGAGAGAAAAGGCAGAGACAAAAAGCAGGTTTCTGTTTATCCAAAAGCAATTAACGAATAATTGGACCGGCTTCATACCTTGACGTATGGAGCCGTTTTTTACGATACGGCCCATTAGTCTAATTATAGAATAATGGGATTAAGTTTTTTTATCATTTGAAAGGAAACAGGTGAATGAATGTTTGCCGATAGAGCAAAAATATATATAAGATCCGGAAAAGGTGGCGATGGTCATGTCAGCTTTCGGAAAGAACTTTATGTTCCTTGCGGCGGTCCCGACGGCGGTGATGGCGGCAGAGGCGGTAGTATTATTTTTGAAGTGGATGATGGGCTTAATACTTTAAGTGACTTCAGACACATTCACAAGTACATGGCTCAGGAGGGAGAACCAGGCGGCAAGCGTCGGTGTCATGGAAAAGACGGCAACGACTTAATCATAAAAGTACCGGAAGGAACTGTTTTAAAGGATTTTGAATCCGGAAAAGTCATTGCTGATATGTCTGGTGAAAATCGCCGTGAAATTATTTTAAAAGGCGGCAGAGGTGGACAGGGTAACATGAATTTTGCAACCCCTACCATGCAGGCACCTAAATATGCCCAGCCTGGACAGCACTCCCAGGAACTTTGGGTTCAGATGGAGTTAAAAGTGATCGCCGATGTGGGACTGGTCGGATTCCCGAATGTTGGAAAGTCAACTCTTTTATCGAGAGTCAGCAATGCCAGACCCAAAATTGCCAATTACCACTTTACTACATTAAATCCTCATTTGGGAGTTGTAGATATCGATGGCGGAAAGGGCTTTGTTATGGCAGATATTCCCGGACTGATTGAGGGAGCATCAGAAGGAGTAGGTCTTGGACACGATTTCCTTCGACATATTGAGCGGACAAGAGTACTGGTTCATGTTGTTGATGCCGCATCAACAGAAGGCCGTGACCCCATCGCTGACATCAAAGCCATTAACAAAGAACTGGAAGCTTATAATCCAGAATTAATAAAGCGTCCTCAGATTATAGCTGCTAACAAGATTGATGCCATTTATGAAGATGGTGAGAGTCCGATTGATAAACTGAAGGCTGAATTTGAACCCATGGGTATCAAGGTTTATGCAATCTCTGCTGTAAGCGGCCAGGGAATTAAAGAACTGCTGTATGCAGTATATGATATGCTCAAAACAGTTAATCTAAGTCCGTTGGTCTTTGAAAAGGAATTTGACTTAAAGAGTCTTTCAGTTAGCTTGCTGCCTTATTCAGTGGAAGCAACCGAAGACGGAGTTTATGTGGTAGAGGGTCCCCGTATTGAAAAAATGCTTGGTTATACCAATCTGGAATCGGAGAAGGGCTTTAGCTTCTTCCAGAAGTTCTTAAAAGACAACGGCATATTGGAAAAACTGGAAAATGCAGGCATTCAGGAAGGCGATACTGTCCGTATGTATGGTCTTGAATTTGATTATTACAAGTAACAAGGAGAATAATATGACGAGTAAGCAGAGATCCTATTTAAAAGGATTAGCGATGAAAATAGATCCAATCTTTCAGATTGGCAAATCCAGCCTGACTCCTGAGATCACAAATGCGGTCGCAGAAGCTTTAGATGCAAGGGAATTAGTGAAAATAACCATTTTAAAGAATTGTTCCGATGATGGAAACAGCGTTGCTTCGACCCTGTCCGAACGGACACGTTCTGAAGTAGTTCAGGTGATTGGAAGAAAAATTGTCCTTTATAAACAGGCGAAAGACGAAACAAAGAGAAAGATTGTTCTTCCTAAATAATGCCGCCTAATCTTTAGGTCAGGGAGTCGATAATTATGGGTAAGATAGGGATTATGGGCGGAACATTCGACCCGATCCACAATGGTCATCTGATGCTTGGAGAACAGGCCTATCGGGAGTACCAGCTGGATGAGGTATGGTTTATGCCATCCGGGCATCCGCCTCACAAAAAGAATCAGAATATAACTGATCCAGACCTCCGCCTTGCAATGACAAAACTTGCCATTCACGGAAAAACAGGACTGGTCTGCTCTGATTTTGAGGTCAGAAGAAACGGAAACACCTATACCGCTCAGACCTTGAGACTACTGCGGGAAGCATATCCACAACATCAATTCTTTTTTATCATAGGAGCTGATTCGCTTTATGAGATTGAGAAATGGTACAAACCGGATCAAGTGTTGTCTCAAGCCGTGGTTTTAGCCGCACGGCGGGAATACGAAGATGCGCATGCTTCCATGGAGCGACAGATTGCCTACCTCTATACCAAGTACAACGCAGATATTCGCATTCTTCATTGCAAAGAGATGGATATTTCTTCCGCCATTCTGCGGGAGAGAATTGCAAATGGACTTTCTGTTTCAGAGTATGTACCCAGGGATGTACTGACATATATTAACGATCAGGGCTTATATCAGGAGAAGGATAAAGCATGATAGATGTTATAATGGAATTGAGAAATGATTTAAAGGAAAAATTGAACCCTTTAAGATATGAACACACCTTAAGTGTTTCTTTTATCTGTACCGCATTAGCGATGCGTTACAGTTATAATTTAGATCAGGCAGAGCTTGCGGGTCTGCTTCACGATTGTGCAAAGCATTACGGAAATGAAGAGATTATTAAAAAGTGCCGGAAACAGGATATTCTATTAACTGACGATGAACTTAAGGCCCCAGTCGTGCTTCATGCCAAATACGGGGCATGGCTGGCGGAGCATAAATATAATGTAACTGACCAAGAGGTTTTAAGCGCCATGCGGTGGCATACAACAGGAAGACCCAATATGTCCCTGCTTGAGAAAATCGTTTTTACTGCGGATTATATTGAACCGAGGCGTGAGAGAGTGCCGGATCTGTTTAATATCCGTTCTCTTGCATTTACAGATTTGGATGAATGTGTTTATCAGATTCTTAAGAATACTCTTGAATATCTGGAAAGCAAAGGAAGTTTTGTGGATTCTGTTTCTAACCAGGCATATGCTTATTATAAACAGGTTCACTCTGATAAAAAAGGCGAGGACATCAGCATTATAGATATCCGAAACGTATCAGTTCTTGCAGATTACTTTATTATTGCCAGCGGTACGAACTCCAGCCAGGTACAGGCGATGGTAGACAATGTTGAAGGGGAATTGGGTAAAAAAGGTTATGTGTGCAAACAGGTAGAAGGCTACCAGACAGCTAATTGGATTCTTATGGATTATGGCGATATTATCGTGCATGTCTTTGACAAAGAAAACCGTCTTTTCTATGATCTGGAAAGAATCTGGAGAGATGGAAAGACTATTGACGTAGAACAGCTGATATAAAATAGATTCAAATATAATAAGATTGCAGATGAACGGCTTAACAAATATGGTAAGCCGTTTAATTAAAGCTTAAAGTTAACATAATTTTTTTATGTTAACTTTAAGCTTTATCTATTTAATGAATGCCCAAACGGAACAAACCAATCACTCTTCCAAGAATCTCAACATGATCTACAATAATAGGATCCATAGAATCATTCTCAGGCTGAAGACGATAATGTCCGTTTTCTTTAAAAAACCTCTTTACCGTAGCAGAATCATCTACAAGGGCTACAACAATCTCCCCATTCTGAGCAATAGAACAGTGTTCTACAATAATCTGATCCCCTTCCAATATCCCTGAATTAATCATGGAATTTCCCCTTACCTTCAACATGAATGTCTCTGTATTTGGTAAAAGATCAGAGGGAATGGGATAATAATTTTCAATATTCTCTTCCGCATATAAAGGCTGTCCGGCGGCCACCGTTCCCAGTATAGGGACGTTCACAACTTCCCGGCGGGTAAGGTTAAAGCAATCATCAATAATCTCAATGGTACGAGGCTTGGTTGGATCTCTTCTTATATATCCTTTTTCCTCAAGCGTTTCCAGATGAGAGTGTACGGAAGATGTGGATTTAAGATGGACCGCTTCACAGATCTCTCTGACTGCAGGCGGATATCCCTTCCTTAAAATAGTCTCTTTTATATATACTAAAATTTCCTGCTGTTTGGGTGTAATTTTCTCTTGCGCCATAACACAGCCTCCTCATTCCTATTCATTAAAACTATAGTAACATATGTTCGAATAAAATGCAAACCTTTGTTCGAAAAAAGCAAAACAGATTGACAAACGTATGTTCTTAATGATATGATAATTTCAGTAAACGGAACGTATGTTCTTATGTATGAGGAGGTATGCATATTATGAAACAGTTAATCATGTTAACCCTGGCAGTGCTGCTGGGAGCTCATTTTTGCGGACATTCCCTAATGAATGCATTGGCCGGTGAGGTGGGGACACCGCTAATCGATAAGTATTATACCAGTATAGAGATTAAGAACGGGGACAGCCTTTGGAGCATTGCCGATCAGTATGTTGAGAACAGCGGAATGTCAACTGCTCAGTATGTACAGGAATTAAAAAGTATGAACCGATTGAGGGAAGATACCATTCATTCCGGCCAGTATCTGACTGTAGCGTATTTCGTTGAGAGTCAGGACCAATAAACTGTCTAAGGATCAATCAGAACATTTTCTAAGTGGTCCAAAAGTCTTCTTAACTACATTATTCTTTGCTGCATTATTCTTTATTGAGACGGAGAGAGTATATGAATGATCTAAAACAACACCCCTGTTGCTAATAAGTAAAAAAAATTGGATTTTATAAATTTTGACAGATTCCATTGTAAATATGTAGATTGTAGAATTTTATCAATTTTTATAAAATGAACTTTATTTATAAATGGATAAAATAATTCATACAAAATAAAGTACGAAAATTGCTAATAAGAAAGCCAATATAGAGGGAAGAAAAAGTATGTAATTTTTCACATTTAGCCACCTCATTTTATAAAGGTAAGTTTTTGTCTAGGTAAGAGATAAAGACCTGATACCATCAGAAAATAGAAAATTTCCAAAAAATATTTTC
>JAQSYE010000103.1 GCA_029256305.1 Lacrimispora sp.
AACTGCTGCATTTACGCTTACCTTTGCTTCAAGCATACAGCCTATCATGCATTCAACTCCATAAATTTCAGCTACAGAACAAATCTTTAATGCATTGTACAAGCCTCCAGTCTTCATTAACTTAATATTAATGAAATCTGCAGCTCTTTTTTGAAGAATTGTTAAGGCATCTTCCGGAGAAAACACTGATTCATCCGCAAGAACAGGTATCGAAACATTGTCAGTTACAAATTTCAGACCTTCAATATCATGAGCAATTACAGGCTGTTCAACAAACTCGATATCCAAACCTTCATCTTCCATTTTTCTTAAAACTTTAACAGCTTCCTTTGGTTTCCAGCCTTGGTTAGCGTCAATTCTAAGCTTGACACCATATCCTACAGCATTTCTTATTGCCTTCATTCTTTCTATATCTTTTGTAGCATCCTTGCCGACTTTTATTTTTAACGTTTCAAATCCTCTGTTTATAGCATTGATGCTGTCCCTTGCCATTTCTTCAGGATCATTTACACTAATTGTTATATCAGTTATAATTTCTTTTCTATAACCTCCTAACAATTTATAAAGAGGAGCATTGTACAATTGTCCATATAAGTCATATAATGCTATGTCCACAGCTGCCTTTGCACTGGAGTTTTTAATTACACACTTGTCAAGCTTAAGCATAATTTCTTCAAAATCTTCAATGTCCATCCCAATGATACCCTTTATTATATGTTCTTTCAATGCTCCAACAATGGAACCCTTAGTGTCTCCGGTTATTACTCCTGTAGGTGGTGCTTCTCCGTACCCAACATTACCTGTATCAGTGTGTATTTCTACAATAATGTCTTCAACGCTGTTTACTGTTCTCAAAGCTGTCTTAAAAGGTGTTTTTAACGGTACTGAAATTTCACCTATTCTAATGTTCGTAATCTTCATTTCCTTCCTCCAATTTAATAATTAATTTGCTAGTTCTTTAATTGCTGCTGCCATTACTTGGACATTCTTCATCAAAGAATCTATCTCAATATATTCATCTGGCTTATGTTCGACCATGGGTTGACCTTTGAAGATCGGTCCAAATGCAACTATGTTTTGCATTGCCTTTGCATAGGTGCCTCCCCCAATTGAAATCAACTCTGCCTTTTCACCAAACTGTTCTTCATAAACCTTTTGGAGCTTTTTTATAAACTCTGTATCAGGAGACACATATAAACTTTTTTTATGTCTTAAATAAACCTCTTCTAATTTTCCTAAAACCATTTTTTCTTTAAATATGTCTATTAAATCTTCAAAAGACTTAGTAACTGGATATCTCATATTAATTTCCATACAAATTTCATTTTTATTACCCAAAATGGTTCCAAGGTTAAATATCATTTTCCCTGAAATATCATCCTCCATATAAATGCCTAATCTCTCGCCGTTCAATTCTGTTCCTATATATTTATTGTAATACTCAATAAAATCATTAAAATCACCTATGAAATTCAATTTTCCTAAAAATTTAAATAAATGTGATATAGCATTTTTGCCCTTTTCCGGCGTACTTCCATGAGCTGATATTCCATAAGACTTTACAACTATTGAGTTCTCTTTTTCCTGGATTTTTATTTCTTCAGATTCTTCCGCCAGCTTCTTAACTATTTCTGCTGCATTCTCTGGTACAACTATTTCCGCCTCTGCATAATCAGGAACTACGTTCGCAGCAATTCCACCATTAATAGATATCAGAATAACATTTCCATCTTGATTTAATTTTCTTTTGTACTTGCAAGTAACTATTCCCTTTTCCCCATTTATGATAGGATACTCTGCATCGGGCGTAAAACCGGAGACTGGCATTTCCTCACCCTTTTCTACATAATGTTTTACACAATTACTACCTGTTTCTTCATTTAATCCAAAGAATACTCTTACTCTTCTTTTTAAGGGGATATTTAAATCCTTGATTGCCTTTAATGCATACAAAGCACCAATAGTAGGACCCTTATCATCAGTAGTTCCCCTTCCATAAATTTTACCATTATGTATTTCAGCACCATATGGAGGATATGTCCAACCATCACCTTCAGGTACTACATCTAAGTGGCCCAGAACAGCAATCATTTCATCACCTGATCCATACTCTGCATAGCCAATCATGTTGTCCACATTTATTGTCTTGAAACCTAAATTTTCAGAAAGTTGTAAACAATATTCCAATGATTTGTGTACACCTTCACCAAATGGCATATTTCTAACGGGCTCTCCTTCCACACTTTTTATTTGTACGCAGCTCTGTACACTTTTTATAATTTCATCTCTCATACTTAGTATTTTATCATTTAACATAATATCACTTCCATCTTTATAGTTTTATATTAAAATAATTTTATATAAAAAACCCAGCAAAAAAACAAGTATTGTTTTCTTGCTGGATTTCATTTACTCCAATATAGTTGTTACTAAATCACATAAACAAAGCAGCTATATATAAAATTTAACTTTTACATCCTGATATTTCTTTATTGCATCTTTATAAGATACTATTACGGCTTTTTGGGATGTGCCGTGATATCGTCTTTTTATTTCTTGCTCTAAATTATCAAAATCTAAAATGTTTTTTCCTACAAATAATTTTTTAATAAAACTTTCTGTTATATCAATTGTATGTGTACATCCTACGTCTTTTATTTCATCTGTTTCAATATCAATTTCAAATGCCACATAAAAAGAATTATAAATTACAGTAATAGCGTTATCCCTATTAGTCCTCGATTCTCCTATAATATAAACAGTTTCTTTACTTTGATTCATAAAATCACCACAACTTTAATGAAGTTACTTCCTTATAATATTGTATATTAACAGTAAGAATTCCACAATAATTTTTTATAACCATGTGACGTAAAGTACAATAAAACATGTCTGTAAAAAGAGAAATTTCTCTTTTTACAGACTCTAATGTTTACGTAGCTATGCCAGCAACTTCATAATGTTACCGCATATCATGCCCAGGTAAGTACCGAACACAGTTCCAAACAATGCCATCAGCACGCCTACAGGTACCAGAGATCCACTATAAGTACCTGCTAGTATCGGTGCAGAAGCCACCCCACCTATGTTTGCTAAAGAAGCAACACCACATGTAAACAGATCCATCTTCAAAAACTTGGCAAAAATTATGAAAAGAATAAAGTGTATAGCCAGAATCATGAAGCCTGCCAAAATCCACATTGGAGCGTCATTTAGTTCCATAAAGTTTGCACGTGATGCCAACAAAGCAACTACTGCATAAAGAAATACATTAGACAGCTCTGCAGCACCGGCAATTTTACCGAAAGGAGTCAGTGCACATATCAAGCCCAATACAGTAATAAACAAAACACACCATGTGGCTTTATCCAAAAGGCCTATGCTTCCGCTAAGAAATGCTCCGATGTTCTGTCCAATTGCAGATACCAAAAGAGAGGAACCAATCAATACCATTAAACTGACAAATGTAATCTCCTGCTTCTTTTCATTCATATCTTCTCCAAGATGTGTGCTGACTTCATCTAAACGGGATGTGTCAGCCTTGGTCCACTTATTAAACATAGGTGCAAATCGTGTAGTCCACAGTAGAAACATAACCCAAATCGAATAGTCAATAGAATCAACCACTAGTGCGTATGCATAATCCACTTCTCCTACCTGAAAAATTTCCTGTAGGGTTGCCATGTTGCCGGAACCACCAATCCAGCTGCCGCACAAAGCACCCAGTGCTTTCCAAGACTCAGCGCCTAAAGCATCTTTCATGATAATAAAAGTAATGATGAATCCAATCATAACAGTAAGACTGCCAGTGAAGAAGCCAATGATCATCTTGGGACCCAGTTTAATCATCTTGCGGATATCGCAGCGCAACAACATCAAAAAGATCATTGCAAACAGAATGTTATTCTTAAGTGCGCTGTAAGTTGCCTTTGTTTCGGCTAGATCCCAGAAACCGATAGTACAGAGTATCATACCTATTAAGTAAACAAGAACAATTGGTGGTAAAAGTCCAAAGAATTTTTGCACATACTTGTTTTTAATGTACTTTTGTGCACCCAGCAGGATGCCGCAAAGTGCACACAAAACTGCAAAATAAGTAAAACCATTTGTAATCATAAAAAACCTCCCATAATTAATCCTCCCGGTTACTTTTTTGTTCCACTTAGCCGGGACCCCGGTAGAACAAATCTATAAAAAGTTGCTAACGCAACTCCGCTATGGGGACCTATGTCCCCCTTCGGCGAAAAAATGCTAACGCATTTTTACTGAGCCCCCCTTAATGCGATAAGGGAATACTTCCCCTAAAACCCCTTTTTTTTTATGCAATAGGAAAGGAGAACTTCCTATTGTATAAAAAAACAAAACCCATCAAAAGGCCGTCATATTTCCGGCCTCTTGCTGGGTTTCATTTATTCCGATATAGTTGTTACTACATCATATAAACAAAGCAGCTAAATATAAAGTTGACTATTAACAGTTTGATATTTTTTTCATCTGTATAAGTTATTTCATCTCTGGCAAAATTAATCATGAAATCGATTGCTAGTGTATTTATTATATATTAGCCTGAAAAAATTTACAAGTATTTTATATGAACTTTATTGTTAAAACATGTAAAAAAAAGAAGGGGCTGTCTCAAAAGTAAATTATTTAGATAGTCCAAAAACTTAAAAGAAATAGAGATAGCCTCAATTTATTCTTGATAATCAAGGAATTTTTTGAAGCTATGGCTTCTTTTGAGGCCATTTTTTATTTTTTGCATAAAAAGAGAACTGCCTCTCTTAGAAATTTAATTTTCTGTTTTGAGACAGCCCCCATCTTTAGAATTTTTGATGTTTTTTTTGGTTTGTTTTTACTATTTAATTGTTATGTTTTTACTATGCTGTCGGTTATGGTGTGAACAGTAACACGCCATCTGTTTATTCAGTATCTACTTTTTACGAAACACATCCTGCAGTAACTAAGCCTGCGTCAATCATTTCAATTACTGTGCAACATTCAGATCGTTCCAGTAAATGAAGCTGTTCTGCAGAATGTTTACACCCTGCAGTCTTTCGCTGTGTGCAATATAGTTCTTAGGACTATACATAGGAATCATATTCCATTCTGGATACAGGTCATTGATCTGCAGTTCACCCAGCTTTACAGAACGTTCTGCATCATCTACGGTAGATGCAACAGCATTTACCTTATCTAAGTATTCTGGAGTGTTGTTAGCAGCATCCTTATCGTCAAAGCAGCTGTTAAAGATCAGAATTGGTTCCATCCAGCCCAGGGAGTGGATACCCAGATCATAATCGTCTGCATACAAATATTCATGTACATAGTTCCAGTCGATTGCTTCTGCATTCATCTGCATACCGATTGCTCTTAACTGTTCCTGCATACCCTGAACAATAATCTGTCTATTGTTGTCTGTGGATGCATACATTCTAAATTCTAATTTCTGTCCGTCCTTATCGCGGATACCATCGTTGTCTGTATCAACCCAGCCAGCTTCTTCTAACAGTTCGATTGCCTTATCCATGTTGTTAGCATAATTTGCCTTAAAGTGTGTCGCTGCATCTTCATCGTAATACAGCATAGAGTCGATAATCATGGAATATGCAGGTCTGGAAGCACCGTCGGTCAGTTCACACATTGCTTCTCTGTCTAGAGCCAGACATAAAGCCTGTCGCAGTCTTACATCATTAAAGATGCTGCTTTCGCTGGTGTTGATTTCCATGAATGCAACTTCTGGATAAGTCTTATCCTTGATTACAACGCCTTCTACGCCTTCCAGCTGCTTCATGGCATCTGGAGTAACGCCTGACCAATAATCAATCTTTCCGCTCTTCAGTTCTTCGATAGCCGTAAAGTCTTCTGTATTAAACTTTACGAAAATTTCTTCTACCGGCATTACGCCCTGATTTTCAACTAATGGAACATAAGTCTTGTAATAAGGGTTTGCCTTTAGAGTTACGTTGGATGCAGTTTCATAGGATTCCACATAGTAAGGGCCATAAGGAATTGCACCCCACATCAGTTCATCCTTTGTCATGGTTTCGAGCTGCTCAGAGTCGATAACACCCATGAAGCATTCGCCCAGATAATACAGCAGGTCGGAACGGAATGTGGACAGGTGGAAGATTACCTTTTTTCCATCTACATCGATGGATTTGATGTTGGAGAAACCATCCGCATATACACCCACTTCATGACCCCATTCTATAGATGCCTTGATGTCCCCAGCATCCAGGTCAGCTCCATTAGCAAACTTTCTTCCTTCTGGAACTTCCATTGTCATGGTTAGACCATCTTCGCTTACCTGCAGGTTGGTGCAGATTCCATCGATAAGTGCACCCGTTTCAGGGTCGATTGCAAAGATAGTGTCAGAAATCAGAGACTGTACGCTGGACCAGGTGTCCTGCTGATACATGTCTGTGCCGTACCATTCATCGTCTGCGATTACGATGCGCGCTGCACCTTCGTTACCCTTACTGGCTTCACCGCTGCAAGCAGCCAGTGAGAATACCATTACGAATACCATCAGTAATGGAAATAACTTCTTTTTCATAATTGCCTCCTTAATATAGAGATTCTGCCATTTCAGGCCATTTTATATTTTTAGCGGATTAAAACATGCAACCTGGTGTTCATTATTGACCATTATTTTGGCAGGGTCATGATATTCGCACTCCTGTGTAGCATATTTACATCTCGCAAAAAATCTGCATCCGGCTCCCACATTCATCAGACTGCCCGGGTCGCCTTCCATAATATACTTTTCTCTTCCTCGAAGCCTTGGGTCTAAGATTGGCGCTGCATCCATCAAACCCTTGGTATACGGGTGGCTCGGATAATCAGCAACTTCTTCCGTTGGTCCGAATTCAACCAGTTTACCTAAATACATGACCGCAATCTTGTCGCTGATGTACTTGATAACATTCAAATCATGGGTAATAATCAGGTAGGTCAAACCCATCTCTTCCTGTAAATCCAGCAGCAGATTCAGAATCTGTGCCTGAACAGATATGTCCAGAGCGCTGGTCGGTTCATCTAAAATCATAATCTTAGGAGACAATGCCAAGGCTCTTGCGATGGCAATACGCTGCAGCTGCCCTCCAGAGAGCTGATGTGGATAACTGTCCAGATAGCGCAAGTCCATCTTAACCATTTCCAACACTTCTCTTGCCTTCTGCTTTGCTTCCGATCTTGGAACACCATGAATAATCATAGGACGCATGATAGAACTTTCTACCGTTTCCCTTGGATTTAGATTGGAAGCTGGATCCTGAAATACGACTGCAATATCGCGATGAAGCCGTTCCATATCCTTCTTTGTTGCCTTGGACAGGTTTACACCATCGATGATAATTTCACCATCCGTCGTCTTCGTCAGGCTAAGCAAAACTCTTGCCAGCGTGGTTTTCCCACTTCCAGACTCCCCTACCAGACCAACGATTTCTCCTTCGTTAATGGTAAAAGTAATGTCATCTACCGCTTTCACATCACGCTTATCTTTCGTGAATATGTTTTGGGAGTTGGAGAAATATCTTTTCACATTCTGCAATTCGATCATTTTTTCAGCCATGGTCTACACCTCCTCCTTTCCTTCAACAAGGAAGCATCTACACATATGCTCTTCGTTCACTTCCGTTTCACGCGGAGTTTCCTTGAAGCAACGTTCCTCTGCGTATGGACAGCGGTTAGCAAATCTGCAGCATGGCTTCTTATCTAAGATTCGAGGGACACTTCCATCAATAGTCTGCAGGCGACCTTCCTTCTTCGTTCCTCTCGGAAGCGCTTTCATCAGCAACTTTGTATATGGATGCTGTGTGTTCTCAAAGATTTCAAATATATCAGCATATTCGATAACTTCTCCTGCATACATAACGGCAACCTTATCCGCCACTTCTGCTACAAGACCGAAGTTATGGGTAATCATCATAATTGCCGTATTATGGGTATGCTTTAAATCTTTAATAATTTCCAAAATCTGCGCTTCAATGGTTACATCCAGCGCCGTAGTCGGTTCATCGGCAATTAGGAGTTCTGGCTCTCTGGAAAGCATCATTGCGATCATAACTCTCTGGCGCATACCACCGGATAATTCATGTGGGAAGCTTCGGGCACGAGTCTCTGCATCTGGCATCTTCACGTCGTTAAACAAGTCACATACCTTCTGCCATGCAAGTACTTTATCCACATTGTCTATCAGGATCGCTTCCTGCACCTGTTCCCCCGTAGTATACACCGGATTTAGAGAATCCAGAGGATTCTGGAAAATCATACCGATATGCTTACCACGAATTTTTTCCATCTCAGTCCAAGAGAAGGTTCTAAGATCTTGTCCACGGAACATGATTCTTCCTTCAACTGACTCATTTCCGCCAGGAAGCAGATTCATGATACTGTGAGCTACAGTGGACTTGCCGCATCCAGACTCTCCTACGATTGCCAGAATCTCACCCTTTTTTATCCGTAGGTTTACATCGTTTACCGCAGATAAGTAGCCACCCTTTACCTTATAGTCTATACTGAGATGTTCCAGTCTTAATAAATCTTCACTCATATGTGTACCTCTTTCCTACTGTGATTTCATGTGAGGGTCCAGTACGTCTCGGATGCCTTCACCCAGAAAACTAAAACCCATTACGGTATATAGCAGTGCAATCCCTGGGAATATGCTCAGCCAAGGCGCTGTACCAATATACGTAATCCCGTTGGAAAGTGCCAGTCCCCAGTCTGGAGACGGTGCCTGTGAACCCAGTCCCAAGAAGGATAGTGTTGTAGTGGACAGGATGGTGGACGGCAGAGTTGTGGATACCATTACAATCAGCGATGGAATTACATTCGGCAGAATGTAACGGAACATCAATGCGAAAGAACTTTCGCCGAAGGCCTTTCCCGTTTCAACGAAGGCCATGCTCTTTAAGGACATGGTTTTCGCTCTCACTGGTCTCGCATAAGAGGCCCAAGCAACTAAAGCAATAGAAATTACTGTGTTGGTTAAACCTTTTCCGATGAGGGTTACAACTGCCAGTGCCAAAATGGTACTTGGGATACACCAGGTCAGGTCGGTCAGGAATGAGAAGATTCTATCAATCCATCCACCGAAGTAACCACAGATCAGACCTACGGTAACACCGATTACCAGCTGAAGTGTCGCCCCAAGAAATGCCACCCATAAGGTAATTTGAGTCCCCCAAATTACACGGGAAAGCATATCTCTACCTAACTCATCCGTACCAAACCAGAACTCCGCACAAGGTGCTGTAAATCTGGGTCCAACTCCCTGTTCCATATAATTATATGGAGCAATCTGCTCTGAGAATACTGCTAGAATACATATACTAGCCAGCATACAAAATCCGAGCATAAAGTTGGAATTCTTTAGGCAAGCCTGCAAATTTTCTTTCCATTTCTCTGTATTCAGATTGCTTACATGTTTCTTCTTGTTTCCGTTTGTATTTACAGTCATTGTCTTGTCACTCATTACTTGTCACCTCCGCTCAGTGCGATTCTTATACGTGGATCCAGAAGTGCGATTACGATATCACTAATGAGGTTACAAATAACGGTCAGTATAGCGATAATCAGCAGAACCGCCTGTACAACCGGGAAGTCCTGTACTACGATGGAGTTCAAAAGAAGGTTACCCATACCCGGAATACCAAATATTTTTTCTGTTACAACTGCACCGGAAATCAGCCATGGGATAGACATGAATACCTGCACAGATACCATAATTAGTGCATTTCTTAATACATGCTTCAGCATTACTTTCTTATATGGTACACCCTTAGCGTGTGCTGTGGTTACATATTTTTCATTAAGCACTTCCAGTACTTCCGATCTGGTCAGGCGCAGTGTTCCTGCGATGGTGGAAGATACCAGTGCGAATACAGGGAGCACATAGTATTCAATTCCATCATATCCACTGATTGGCAAGACTTTAAGCCATACTGCGAAAACAAGAACCAGCAGCGCACCCAGCCAGAAGCTTGGCATCGCCGTCAAAAGCAGCGATCCGCTGATCGTGAAGCGGTCAAGCAAGGAGTCTTTTTTTATTGCACAAATCAATCCCATTGGGAGAGCGATAAGCATTTCAATAATCAGTGACCAACCGCATAAAGTTAAGCTTCTAGCGATTCTATCTTTCATTAAGTCAATTACAGGTGTCTTATATCGCACAGAATCACCAAAATCCTGCTCGATTACAATGTTTCCAATCCACCTAAAATACTGTTCCTGGAATGGGTCATATAGACCTAATTCCTCAGCCATCTGCATTCTCTTCGCTTCTGGTACTTTACGGTCGACCATCATGTTGATCGGATCGCCTGGCATCATGTACAACAGTGCGAACACCAGAATTGATACAGCTGCTACAAGCAGGACGCCCTGCAGCAATCTCTTGATAATATAATCTTTGATAATTACCTCTCCCTTCCACAGCTCTTTTCTGCGACATTAACGATTATTTATTTATACAACGTCTTTGATACGCTGATAAATTCTGCTTCCGCACTTTAATCCCCATGCTTTACCATCTCTTATGTAGAAGCGATAGGTGTTGACACGCTTGTCAGGCACTTTTGCATCATATACTGCGAATACCGTCTTTTCGCAATGCTTCAGTATAAGCTTTTCGTCGTTGTTTACACAAACCAGCTTACCATCCTCTACGGATACGATGCAATGGCCTGGAATTCCTTCATGAATGATGTAGTCACCGGTCAGCATTTCCGGTGCGCTGAACTCTCTTCCCGAAGGCTGTGCCCAGTGGAGATCTGTTTCCAGTGGCTGCTCTAAAATATAATTGTAGCAAATCCACTGTAAATCTTCCATGTCCACTTCACTGTCATTGCACAATATCGCAACAGAATAGCCACCTTCCACAAATCCGCCTTGTGTAGATACGCCATGAAGCGCTCCACCATGATCACAGATCATCTTTCCTTCCACTAATGCTTTTCTCAATGCCTGGCAATAGAACGGTTTCTTCTTTAAAGGATATTCTCTTCCAATCAGCAGTTCCACAGCTTCTGCCGGTACAATCTGCTTCCCCTCGTATAATCCCCAGTTTGAGAGCATCTGGTAGTATTTCGTAACATCCAGAGCAGTAGACTTAATACATGCACATCCGCGAAACGGTGGAAGTACAGACCAGTCGTCATCCCACACCAGATTTCCATTTTCGTCTTTCTCAAAAAGACTGGTGATATTATCGTCACCTGCAAGCTTGCGAGCTTCACTGCAGTCAAGATCCAAGATGGACCTTGTCATTCCTAGAGGCTTGAAGATCCTCTCCATCAGGAACTCTTCCAAGGTCATTCCTGCTGTCTGATCAACCACATAGGATAATAGTGCGAACCCCTCGTTGAGATAGCTCATATATTCACCTGGTGCTCCCAGATTACCGTATTTACCAAGGTTGAGATAATCTACAATCTGTTCGATGGTCTCCATCTTATTTGGTGCACTTTTCACCATTTCACGATGCAGTTTCGTATCGCGTTCCACACTATTCGTGGATATTGACCACTCCAATGGTTCCATCGGCGGAATACCCGATCGATTCATTCCGATACGTTTCAGCGTAATGCATTCATCTGGAATGCCTGGGATATGTAAGTTGCTGAAATATTTAGAAATTGGATCTTCCAGATCTAATTTTCCTTCCGTATGTAAAATACAGCATGCAAGTGTTGTGAAGGATTTACTCATGGATGCGATACCGAATACAGTATTTCCGTCCGACGGCTTCTGCTTTTCTACGCTTCGCAATCCAAACCCACGTTCATACAGAACACCTTCTGGTCCGCGGATACAGACGGCCACACCTGTGTAGCCATGTTCCTTGATCTTCTGTTCAAGAAGATGATCAAGCGCATTTATATCTCTTTTCATCATGTCACCTTTCTGAAAATTTGTATATAAACTTCTTAAAAAATTCCTATTACATTTTTGCCATTTCTCACCTACCGCAAACAATTTTTTTGTGGTTTATTCAGGTGGCTTGCTCATCATTGGTAATAAGTATTTAAACGTTTTCCCCGGTAGTATCAGGAGTTGTTGCCACATCTTTATTTCCTCCGCATCCGGATAGCAAAGTTGTTTATAACACATTATCTTCCTTTTATTGTAATAATTTACATCCTTTGATTTATTATATAATATATTAAAAAAAAGTCAATATATTAAACAAAAAAATTAACATATTAAATGATTAAGTTACTGTTCACGGGTCTTTGACAGTTACAGAATAAAAAATAGCTAAAGTCGTTGGAATGGCTTTATTTTTTTGTCAAATTTTAAAATTTTATATTGCACAATGTGTTATAATATAGGGAAATGTAGGTGTTTATTTATATGTATATATTAACCTTTTAAATTATTCAAGATTTTTTTATTATTTTAATTTAAAATAATTTGCTCCAAAAATATCATTTTGCTAAAGAGAAGTAAAAAAGGGTGAAGAGATATTCAAATCTCCACACCCTTTTTAAATTATACTACTTCATACCCTGCTTCTTCTACCGCTTTCTTTAAAGTATCATCTTTTACTTCCTTATTTAACGTTACTTCTGCTGTTTTATTTGCTAAATCCACAACTGCGTTTTCTACTCCATCAACTGCTTTTAGTGCTTTTTCTACTGCAGCCTTGCAGTGTCCACAGCTCATTCCTTCTACTTTTAAAGTCATCATTGTTGTTTATATTTGTTGTCTTATCAGGTTCTGCTGTCATTCTAACCGGTTTGAAGAATTTTAATCTCAATGCATTTGATACAACCGATACTGAACTTAAGCTCATGGCTCCTGCTGCAAACATTGGATTCAATTTCCAATTAAGTAAAGTGAAAAATACTCCTGCTGCCAAAGGAATGCCTATTGTGTTGTATATGAATGCCCAGAACAAATTTTGCTTTATATTTCTTATTGTTGCTTTGCTCAATTGAACCGCAGTTACCGCATCCAATAAATCACTTCTTATTAATACTATATCAGCTGATTCTATAGCAACATCTGTTCCCGCTCCAATTGCTATACCTACATCTGCTCTTGCAAGTGCTGGAGCGTCGTTTATTCCGTCACCAATCATTGCAACTTTTCTGCCTTGTTCCTGAATTTTTCTTATTTCTCTTTCTTTGTCCTGTGGCAAAACTTCTGCAATTGCTCTGGTAATTCCCAACTGTTTTCTGATGGCTTCCGCGGTTTTCTTGTTGTCACCTGTAAGCATTACAACCTCAATGCCCATTGCTTCAAATTCTTTTATTGCTCTTTGACTTGTAGCCTTAACCACATCTGCTACTGCAATAACTCCAAGTACATTTTTTTCATCTGCAAAATAAAGAGGAGTTTTTCCTTCATCAGCAAGTCTGGCACTTTCATCTTCAAAATTATTTATATTAATGTTTTTTTCATTTACCAGTCTTAGGTTTCCAATGTAATATTTTTTATTGTTTACTAAAGCTTCTAAT
>JAQSYE010000310.1 GCA_029256305.1 Lacrimispora sp.
ATTTGGATCTGCCATAACAGCCACTCCTTACTTTTGATCCTCGCTTAAAGCAAGTTCAAGATCCACTTCCAAGTCTCCGGTGAAGATCTTATCTTCTTTACCAAGAGCGCCTGGTATGATTGAGAAGGTATTGGAGATACCATCCTGAGCATCCTTAAATGGAAGTTTGGCCACTGATGCCAGTGATGCTACCGCACCATGAGTATCTCTTCTGTGCATTGGGTTTGCACCTGGTGCAAATGCTTCTCCCTTTTTACGTCCGTCAGGAGTTGCTCCTGTGTTTTTACCATATACCACATTAGAAGTAATTGTCAAGATAGAAGTTGTAGCAATTCCTCCGCGGTACGTATGATTTGACTTTACAAAGTTCATGAATGTGTGTACCAGATCATTTGCAATCTGATCCACGCGGTCGTCGTTGTTTCCGTATTTCGGGAAATCTCCCTCAATTTCATAATCCACAACAATACCATTCTCATCACGGATTGCTTTTACCTTTGCGTATTTAATAGCGGAAAGTGAGTCAGCCACAACGGAAAGACCTGCAATACCGGTTGCAAACCAACGGGTTACTTTTTTATCATGAAGAGCCATCTGAATGCGCTCATAGCTGTATCTGTCATGCATATAGTGAATGATGTTTAAAGCATTTACATACACATTTGCAAGCCACTGCATCATATCCTTATAAGCATCCATTACTTCATCATAATCTAAATACTCAGAAGTAACAGCGCGGTATTTAGGGCCTATCTGTTTTTTGGTGATTTCATCCACACCGCCGTTGATTGCATATAAGAGACATTTTGCCAGGTTGGCGCGTGCTCCGAATAACTGCATTTCTTTTCCCACTCTCATGGAAGATACGCAGCAGGCAATGGCATAGTCATCACCGTGGGTAACTCTCATCAAATCATCATTCTCATACTGAATGGAAGAAGATGCGATAGAGGTCTTTGCGCAGAAACGCTTAAAGTTACCTGGAAGCTTTGTAGACCAGAGAACCGTTAAATTAGGTTCTGGTGCAGTGCCTAAGTTCTGAAGCGTATGAAGATAACGGAAGGACATCTTTGTTACCAGGTGACGTCCGTCAATTCCCACGCCGCCGATGGATTCTGTTACCCAGGTAGGATCTCCGGAGAAAAGCTCGTTGTATTCCGGTGTACGTGCAAACTTCACAAGACGAAGCTTCATAATGAAGTGATCCACAAATTCCTGAACTTCTTCTTCTGTGTAAGTGCCATCCTCTAAATCTCTCTGAGCATAAATATCAATGAAGGTAGAAGTACGTCCAAGGGACATGGCAGCACCGTTCTGCTCCTTTACTGCAGCTAAGTAAGAAAGATAAGTCCACTGAATGGCTTCCTTTACATTCGCGGCAGGTTTTGAAATATCAAATCCGTAGATGGTTCCAAGTTTCTTTAATTCCTTTAAAGCACGGATCTGCTCGGATAATTCTTCTCTTTCCCGGATTATTTCAGAATACATGGTAGTACGGGTTGTGTCCTTCTGTTCTTCCTTGTCTTCAATCAGACGGTCGATTCCGTAAAGAGCTACTCTCCGGTAGTCACCAATAATACGTCCGCGGCCATAAGCATCTGGAAGTCCGGTGATGATGTGGCTGGAACGGCAGTTACGCATTTCCTCTGTGTAGGCATCGAAAACACCTGCATTATGAGTTTTTCTGTGAATGTTGAAAAATTCCTTTACCTCAGAATCAATGGTATATCCATTGTCTGCACAGGCTTTTTCTGCCATTCGGATGCCGCCATAAGGCTGCAGGGAACGTTTGAAAGGCTTATCTGTCTGAAATCCAACAATTGTTTCTTTCTCTTTGTCTAAATATCCAGGACCATGAGAGATAATTGTGGAGACCAGTTTTGTATCCATATCAAGGACACCGCCGGCTTCCCGCTCCTTTTTGCTTAAATCCATAACCTGTGCCCACAGTTCTTCGGTTTTGCCAGTGGGTCCTACAAGGAAAGCATCATCCCCATCGTAAGGGGTATAGTTCTTCTGAATAAAGTCTCTGACATTAATCTCATGCTCCCAAATGCCGTTGTTAAAAGCTCTCCATTCCGGTCTCATATGTTTGTACCTCCATAAAAAATCTTTATAATAAGTGTCAATAATAAATAAGTGTCATCGAAGGTTATAATTCATAGGACCTTCGTATGAATACATTATATATGAATACTGTATACAATGTCAATAGCGCTTATTGAGAAATTTTTCTATAAGCATATCAAAGAAAAAAGGGAATGAAACTCTTGCCAATTGCATGAAAAAGTATTATATTATAGAAACAGTATGTACAATTTTATAAGGAGGAATACAAGATGCAGATTGATAAAAATATGCTGATCGGAGCATTGCTCGAGATGGATGACAACGTTGCACCGATGCTTATGCGTGCAGGCATGCATTGTCTTGGCTGTCCGGCTTCTCAGGGAGAGTCTTTAGAGGAAGCTTGCGAAGTTCATGGAATAGACTGTGATGTTCTGGTTTCTCAGATTAATGAAGTCTTAACTGACAGATAGAGTATTTAAGGAGGCGATCCCTGGGATCAGCCTCCCTTTTTTGCTTTTTATTTCTTTTTTTCTTCCCGGTAATGTCTGGGACTCACTCCATATTCCTGTTTAAATATCTTTGAAAAGGTCAGCGGATTTTCATAACCAATGCTTGTGGCGATTTCCTGAACGGACTTATAAGTGCTGGCCAGCTCCTG
>JAQSYE010000104.1 GCA_029256305.1 Lacrimispora sp.
ATGTATTGTTGAGTCAATGCCAACCGAAAAAGACAGCTTCCGCCAGCCAGTATTTAAAGGAATCAGAGACGATAAATTAGCAATCGAATGCAGGATATAGGCGGCCACCAAGGCTTCTTATATCCTGTTTATATATAAATTTACTCAATGTATTGTTCCCAATCACCTAGATTGTGGGCTAAACACTCAATCTGGATTAATATTAACCTTTTCCATATATTTAGATCCCCCCTCCTAAACACTTACCCCAAAAGCTAATCATTGTCAACACCGTTAATAAATACCCGGGTTATTTTTCAATATAATCCCTGTTATTCACCGTTCTGCAAACCAGCCATATCCTTTAACAGACCTTCAAACCACTGAACATTTACCAAATGATGTGAACGTGAATTTTCCAGCATCTTTCTAAAATAATAAGAGATAGTTTCATCGTGCTGAATTGATTGTTCTAATAGAAATATTTTCTTTTTAGTTTCTTCAATCTGTATTTCTATTAATTTTTTTAGCTCATTATCATTATACTCATTACCAAATAACATGGCTATATAAAATGATAAATTTATATAGTCGGTTTTAGAACCATATTTAAACATCAGCTTTTCAAATTCCCAATTACCCGTATCAGTAATAATATAATTATTCGTCTCTCTTGTACTCTCTGACTGGTTAACTTTCTCAATATATTTTTTCTCTTCTAATTGTTGAAGATTGTAATAAAAGGATCCTTTGGTGAAATTAACAATATATTTATAATGACGCTCTTCCATTAAGGTTAATAATTCGTAACCATGAGATCCGGGATTTTGTTTCAATAAACCTAAAATTAGTAATGGTATCAAGAAATACCTCCTCTAAAATATGATTAATTTACATAACATGCGATATAAATTCCTCATATGATATTTTACCCAATGCAAACTCCATACTTTTTATATAACTTTTTTCTGTTTTGGTATATGTTCTGGATTGAATAAGGCTTACCAATTCATTTTCATTCATCAATGGCTCTAATACATGATGCTTATTAGAAAATGCATCAAAGTATCGTACCCCAAATTTCCTTTGAGAAATTGAATCAAAATGTATCCCATCATGATTTGATGTTAAACCTTTTGCTGTGACAAAGTAACAATTATCTTGTTCAAATGCAAATCTTTGTAATTCCCGATTAACGTATTTATATTCCGTACAACTTTTCCCAAAACCTTCTTTGCCCAAAAAATCACCTAAGCCGCCAATAATAATTGGAATATCCGGGGCATTTAACTCTTTTCTAAGCGACTTAATTACTAGTAATAATTTATTATAATATACTTTGTAATTGCCATTAACGCTGTCGCTTTCTCCCTGATGCCACAGAATTCCTGCTAAATTACTGCTTTGCATCGTAAATTTAGCTTCCGATATGGCATGTTTAAATAGCACCCTGTCCACAGCCCACTCATCCAATATGCTGCCACCTTCTGCACAGGGAATCAGACCAATCACATCTTCCTGATTCTGACGACACCACATATCTGCGAAAGAACCAGCGAGACTTATTCCTGATACAGGACGATCATAATTAATGGGTTCGGTCATCATCTGCCATCTGCCATTACGTAACATCTGTATTCTTTCATTATAAATAGGCGGCACCTCATGAATAAAACCTCGTCCAGCCATATTAGACTGCCCTATCATTAAAAAAGATTTCATTACTTTTTATCCTCTCTTTTGTATATAATTATTCAACACATTATTAGTCTAATTAGACTATTACCCTTAAACAATTATAGCCTGATTAAACCAAATGTCAACTGGTATGTGATTGGTAACTGATATTAAAAAAGCAAGCCTTGAGGCGGCATACTCCCAAGGCTTGTTATAACCTGCTAAGATCAAACGTTCAGTTGCTAAATACAATTCCGATAAAAATCATTGATAACAGCACAAAGAAAGGAGTACTCCATTTCGAAAACTTAATTCCTATAAAAGATCCTATTACCAATATCAAAATACCCTTTCCTGAATAACGGTGGAACTCCGTTGAAGCCTATTTTATTTTGTAAGCTGCAAAGTCAAACGCAGCATCAATCTCAGCTTACGCCTACAAATAGGACGGCAGAGGAATATGTTCCCTGCCGCCCTATTTGTAAGAGTTTCCGTTTATGTACTATTTCAGAAGTGAAAGGCGATCAGGATCGTTCGCAAATGCTTCTTTCGCATTTTCCTTCGTAACAACAATTGGAGGAAGTTCGTAAACATCAACGTCCTTCTTTCCGTTGTTTACGCTGGTGTCTGCTTTCGGCATTCCGTTGCCCGCCTGCAGCGACTTGATGATATCAACAGTTTTTCCTACAAGAGCATCGGTTGGCTTAGCTACTGTCGAATACTGCTTGCCTGACCAAATCCACTCAACAGATTCATTTTCAGCGTCAAGACCTGAAACAACAGGAATACTCTGTCCGGCCTGCTCAGAAGCAGTAATGATAGCACGTGCAATACCATCGTTCGGTGACAGAACTCCATGAATTTCCTTATCTGAGTAGAAACCAGAAAGCAATGAATCCATACGGGACTGTGCCTTTGCGTTATCCCAGTCAAGAGTTGCACACTGGGTGAAATCGGTCTGTCCGGATAGGACTACAAGTGTACCATCATCAATCTTTGGCTGAAGCACTGACATAGCGCCTTTGAAGAAGTTCGGTGCGTTAGGGTCAGCAGGGCCGCCGCCAAACAACTCAATATTGTAAGGACCTTTTCCCTTTTCCTTTGCCAATCCGTCAAGCAAAGCCTGACCCTGTAATTCACCAGTCTTGATGCTTCCAAACTGCACTACGCCGTCAACGCCGGTAGTGTTCTCAAGAAGACGGTCATAACCGATGATAGCAATCCCTGCTGCTTCAGCTTCTTCCAGAACTGAGCCGAGCTGTGAACCATCAACAGGACCAACAATGATAACCTTAGCTCCATTTTGAATCATAGACTCAATCTGCTGTTGCTGTTGAGGAACCTTATTATCTGCTGCCTGAATAATTACCTTGAAGCCTTCAGCCTCCAACTGGGTTTTGAACATTTCTTCCGCCTCTTTCCAGTTCTGAGTGCCGAGCCATGGCAGAGAAACACCTATGGTTGCCCCCTCCTTAAATCCTGCAGCCGGTTTCTGAGTGCCTGACTCTGTTGCAGCCGCTTCCTGAGTGCTTGACTCTGCTGCAGCAGGCTTACTATCCTCCGGTTCTGTTGTGGCTTTTCTTCCTCCACCACACCCTGTCAATCCTACTGTCGCAACCATTGCCGTCGCGATAAGCAGGGACAAATGTTTTCTCATTTTCATAAATTACCTCCTTTTTTTAAGTCCTCCGACTATATAAGGCCCAGCTATACAGTTTATTAAGAATCACTGCCGGCAGGGTTACCTTCATTTAATTTTGTTTCCTTATCAGGAAACAGTCTTCCAATGATTGAGCTGCGTCCATGCACTTTGTTATAAACATCAAACGCAACCGCAGCGAGCAATACAAAGCCCTTAATGACCTGAGTACGGTCAGCGCCAACTCCCATGAGCATGAGTCCGGAGTTGAGAACAGCCATTACTATACCACCTACCATGGTGGCGAGAATCGTACCTATACCGCCCGAAACAGCAGCCCCGCCGATAAAAACCGAGGCAATCGCGTCCATCTCCCAACCGGCACCATCGGAAGGTCCAGCCGCAGTGGAACGGCCTACGAACATGATTCCTGCTAAAGCTGCAAGGAATGACATATTCAGCATGGTCAGAAAATAGGTTCTCTGAACATTTACGCCGGAAAGAGCCGCAGCACTTTTGTTACCTCCAACCGCATAGATATGGCGGCCAAACTTTGTGCGCTCGGTGATTGTGTGGTAAATGATGATCAAAATGACCAGAATCAGCCCTGGCACAGGGAATGAAGTTCCCGGGCGTCCGCTTCCAAAAAGCCAGGTAAAGTAGCAAATGACAGCTCCGACCAATATAATCCTTACTACAACTGCCCACAACGGCTCTTTTGTCCCTGTAACACTGACCGAACGAGCACGCTTTTGCAGCTGTGTTAAAGCAAAAGCAGCAATTGCAATAATACCTAGCAACAGTGTCGAATTGTTCATACCGGTAAATGCAGGACCCCACTCCGGCAGGTATCCGGCACCAAACAATTTGAGTTCCGCTGGTGCCGGCACGGAGATGGATTTTGATATCCAGATAACTCCTCCGCGTAAGATCATCATACCTCCTAAGGTCGTGATGAATCCGGGGATACCCAGCTTAGCTACCCAAAGTCCCTGCCACGCTCCGACTATAACGCCGATTGCAAGGGCAACAAGCACTGCGAGCCACCATGGGAGGTTGAAATCCCGCGCCACCAGAGCCATAACCATTCCGGAGAATCCGGCCACGGAGCCAACGGACAAGTCAATCTGCCCTATGACAATAACCATCAGCATTCCCAGAGCCAGCACTAATACATATGCATTACCCGACAGCAGGTTCTGGAAGTTGGAGGAAGTAAGCATTCTCCCTCCCGAAGTGATATTAAAGATAATGATAAGCGCCGCCAGAGCGAGTACCATTGTGTACTGACGAAGGTCACCGCCTAATACTTGCTTTATGTATTTCATGATGCATTTCCGTCCTTTCCTGATTTAGATCCTGTCGCAGAGGTATCTGTCATCCTTCTCATTAACACTTCCTGGTCGGCCTCCCTGCGGTCCAGCACGCCCGTTACTTTTCCCTCAAAAATAGTATATATCCTGTCCGCCATACCCAGCAGCTCCGGCAGCTCGGACGAAATGAGTATGACCGCTTTCCCCTGATTAGCAAGTGCATGTATCAAACGATAAATTTCATATTTAGCGCCGACATCGATTCCTCGTGTTGGCTCATCAAGAATCAGAATCTCCGGTTCCGTAAACATCCATTTGCCCAGAACAACCTTTTGCTGGTTTCCGCCGGACAACGTATTCACGCCTATGTCAACGCTCGAAGCCTTAATATTCAAGGATTTTCGGTACTCCTCGGCAGCCCGGAACTCCTCGTCTGCATTGAGTAAGCCGCCCCGCTTAATTGCCTTGAGATTTGCCGACACAATGGTCTTACGGATCGTGTCAATCAGATTGAGCCCCAAATTCTTTCGGTCCTCAGGAACATAGGCTATACCACTCTTAATAGCTGAGGCAACAGAGGTGATTCGAACCTGTTTGCCCTTGATTTTAATGGTTCCACCAAGGTAGTTGCCGTAGTTTCGCCCGAAGATAGATCGCATAAGCTCTGTTCTTCCCGCGCCCATAAGACCGGCAAAGCCGACTATCTCTCCGGCTCTGACATAAAAGCTGGAGTTTTTGCAAACCAGCCGTCCCGCAACACGGGGATCCTCAACGCACCAATCGGATACCTCGAAAATAATCTCGCCAGGATGTGATTCATGTTCGGGGTAACGGTTTTCAATCGAGCGCCCTACCATGGAACGAATAATGCGATCCTCATCCACATTACCTGCCTCGACGGCGTAGGTATCGACCGTGTGACCGTCACGGATTACCGTAACCGCGTCAGATATCGCTGCAATTTCATTGAGTTTGTGCGAAATCATGATGCACGAGATATCCTTTGTTTTTAAATCCCGCATGAGCCCCAGCAAGTTCTCTGAGTCTGCCTCGTTAAGCGCAGAAGTCGGCTCATCGAGAATCAGCAACTTGACGTTTTTGGACAGCGCCTTTGCGATTTCCACCAATTGCTGCTGACCTACGCCCAGATGCTTGATCTGGGTATCAGGATCAATCGTCAACCCTACCCGCTCAAGAAGTTCCTTCGTGAGATGCCGTGCGGCGTCCCAGTCAATCAGACCGTGCTTAACTACTTCGTTTCCCATAAAAATGTTTTCGGTAATGGATAGCTCCGGAATCATTGTCAGCTCTTGGTGAATAATTGCTATACCGGCATTCTCCGATTCCTTGATATTCTTGAAAGTCATTTCACTGCCCATGTAAATGATTCGGCCTTCATAGGTTCCATAAGGGTAAACGCCGGATAAAACCTTCATCAAGGTTGACTTTCCAGCTCCATTCTCACCGCAAATGGCATGAATTTCGCCCCTGCGTACCTCCAGCGTTACGTCATCCAGTGCGCGCACTCCCGGAAAAACCTTGGTAATGCTTTGCATCTGAAGGATTAAAGGATTCTCCATAACTTAAACCCACCTCCCTGTGTGCCTGCGCTTTAGCAAGCAAATATTTACTATATGCGTTTCTTTGCAAATTCCAGTTGTCTAAGCCCCACAAGCACTCCCTCGTGATTGTTGTCCAGCGTGACATTTCGTGCCTGCCTCTTTACTTCTTCCGGCGCATTGCCCATTGCGAAACCGGTCCCGGTGGCGAGCAGCATATCCACATCGTTGAAATTGTCACCAAACGATACGGTAGTCTTGATGGGAATATCATAATACCCGCATAGATACCTGATTGCGCCGGATTTTGAAACGGCGCCATCCATAATTTCAAGATAGGTGTCTTTGGAGCGGTAAATGGACAGCTCGGGGAATTTTTCTCTCATCGCCTCGTTCAGGGCGGCAATCTGTTTTGCCTCTCCCATACACAAAAACTTATGTATATGTCCATCTGGCAGAATAAAAGCAGAAATTTCTCCTTCTGTCGGCACAGATGATGTGATGTCTTGTTCCTGTACCACCCATTTATCAGCGATATTGTCTACAATCCAGTTATTATGGCAAAAGGCGCTGCAGCAAACATTCTTCCACTCTTTTTTAACAAATGCATCAATGAGAATCGCTTTTTCACAATCGATTCCGACTGTTTTAACAGTTTCCCCATACTCATTCAGAATAAGTGCGCCGCTGTAACAAACGATAGGAGCCTTTATTTCCAATTTGCTTTTCAAAGGAAGAATTCCTGAAGGCATACGAGCCGATATCATGATAAAGGGAATACCATTACGGTAAAGCTCCCGTATTTTTTCCACAGTACCTTTTGTAATTTGATTTTCTGAGTCTATGAGTGTTCCATCGATATCGCAAAAGACCATTTTATATTGTATCGCTTCTAGTCTATTCAAGCAGGACTCGCCTCCTATTCTTTTACTGCCAAAAATGCGCTCGGCATTTGCAGCACCCTATCTGTGGCTATGGCAGCTGCACCATACAGAGTTGGATCAACCTGGAGGCTGGATATTTTAATTTGCACCCTGTCATGCAGTTCGGAGATCGTTCGCTGTTTCACTACCTCCTGAATCGTAGGCAATAGCAGATCCCCTCCCTTGGATACACTGTCGCCAATTACAATAATATCGGGGTTGTAGGAATTGATCAGGATGACACAGCCGTAGCCAATGTATTCTGCAATTTCCCGTACCAACTCCAGTGCCTTTTTATTACCCCCGCGAGCCGCTTCAAAAACAGCATTGCAGGCATTCGATCTTTGCTTATGGTCCTTGGAAAAACATTCCGGCACACGCTGCTCCGCCATCTTCAGCATCATCGGAGCCGAACAATATAGCTCCAGACAGCCATAATTACCGCATTCGCAACGCGGGCCCCGGGCATCTACGCTAATGTGACCAATTTCACTCGCAGTGCCCTGTGCGCCCAGCAGCAGATTACCACGGTCAATGATACCGGAGCCCACGCCTTCCCCCACCAAAAAATAGGCCAGTGTGTGCAGCGGCCGAGCATAATCACCAAACCACCATTCCGCCATTGCTCCAGCGTTGGCATCCTGCTCGATAAAAAGAGGCTTGTTAAACTCCTCTTTGAATTCCTTAATAAAATTGATGTTGTGCCAAGCAGGCATTTGGGTTACCACTGCAATGCGTCCCTCAGCCCGCAGATAAGGTCCAGGTACGGCAAGACCGATGGCAACTACATTCTTATAATTTTTCAGGGTGTCATGTATCTGCTCTTTCATAGCGGAAAGCACCGATCTTTGATCCTGCTCAAGGGGGTATTCGGTTTCGGTCTGAGTATATATTTTACCCGAGATGTCGAATACTCCTACTGCAAACATATGCCTTGCAAACTTTACCCCAATAATCTGATGCTGGTCGGCGTTCAGTTTCAGACCTATTGAACGGCGGTTACCGCTGCCCTTTATGCTGCCCACTTCAGATACTATACCCATTTCCATCAGAGCCGCCACTATTTTTGTAATAGATGCCTGGGTAAGACCCATTTGTTTAGAAATGTCCGCCCGGGAGCATACTTCTCGCTGTTGTAAAATTTTTACAACAGCGGAGCGGTTCATCTCAGTCAAATCGCTGTTGTTGTTTCCTATTGTGTCTCGCATTTCGTTGACCAGCCTCTTCCTCTATTTAAATCAAGTATTCCTGTGTTAATTGATTAACTCTGTTTATACATTAACACAAGAATACGTATTCGTCAATTATTTTCTATTAATCAAAAGAATATTTGTGCATTATTACAATTTTTCCACCCTCTTTTAGTCAATATGTATATATTCTCTATTTAAATAGCATTTACGAATAGCATATAGTTCATTGACATGTAGAATGATGCTCATCCCCTGTAAAGCAAAGAAAGCTGGTAGTTTATGTTACTTCATCAACCAATAATTTCCTTACCCTTTCTAATTATCAGTTCTTGCTCCTTAAGCATTTTTAGGCAGGAAAGCATTTTTTCAATTAACATCGCTTGGACTGCGGCATCTTCGACACTTATTTCAGCCGATGCAAACTAGTGATTTGAGTCCTCCAGCCGTTCAAAGGAAACATCTGCCTCCTATTGGCAAACCTTGATAAGGTATATTACAAAAACAGCGATGAATAGAAAAAATCTCTGATTTCTTCGTTAATCAAAGAAATAGAGATTTTTTCATGTGACGAGGCAGAATTACCCCTCAAGTCAATTTTATTCAATTTTCCTGTTTATAAGGACGGTGGTGATGTTTGTGGGTTTTGGGACAAAGTACGCACGTCTCCACATTTGTTGATGCTGTGAAAAAGATTTCCGCATGGCACATTCGGACCTTGGCAGAATCCTATGGTAAAACATTACCGGCTGCACGATAAATCTCATACCATTCCTCACGGGTCAGATAAATATCTGCTGCCTTCATACAATCTTTTAGTCTATTCGCATTCATAGTTCCTGTCACAGGCTGCATATGTGCTGGATGCCGAAGTATCCAGGCTAGTGCAATTGTGGTATTTGACACTTCATAATTCGCTGCTATTTTATCAATCGCTGCATTCAGTTGTGTGAATTTATCATTATTTAGAAATACTCCTTCAAAAAATCCATATTGAAATGGAGACCATGGCTGAACCGTAATATCTTGCAAACGGCAGAAATCCAGTACACTTCCATCACGGTTAATGGCGGTGTCATCTGACATGTTGACATGCAGCCCAGCAGATATCATAGTGGCATTGGTGATGCTAAGCTGTAATTGATTCGCTATAATCGGTTGATTTAAAAATCTTTCAAGAAGCTGTATCTGCATAGGATTTTGGTTTGATACGCCAAAATTACGGACTTTCCCGCTACTGTAAAGCTTATCAAATGCCTCCGCAACCTCCTCTGGCTCAACCAAAGCATCCGGACGATGTAAAAGAAGTACATCCAAATAATCAGTATTCAGCCGTTTCAGACTGCTATCTACTGCCTCTAAGATATATTCCTTTGAAAAATCAAACGCCCCTTTTCGTATGCCACATTTGGATTGAAGGATTATCTTCTCTCTAACAGTGCTGTTCATGTGTACGGCCTCTGCAAATAATTCTTCACATGTTCCTCCGCCATAAATATCCGCATGATCAAAGAAATTCACTCCGCCCTCCAGCGCAGTCTGAACCAGATGCTCTGCATCGGTTGTACTCAGCTCATTAATACGCATACAGCCAATTGCCATAACTGGCACCTGCAAATCAGATTTGCCCAATTTCATGTATTTCATGATATTTTACCTCCTTATTTAATCAAGTCTCAAATCAGCAATTTCCTTATGGATATCTCTACCTAATATAATTCATTGTAAACCTTTAAGTTCACTTAAAGTCAATAGTGAAATCAATAATTTTTTACATTTCAAGTCTGATGACATTATTCGTGGAGGAAAAATAATTATCACACGATACGAACTACCATAAGCCACCAAGGTCAAAGAATGACTTTTGGTGGCTTATGGTATGCTTTTTACCTACGTATCTCATACAGAGCTTTCTATTGATTTTTTTCCCTGATTTGCTACCTTCATCATTTTTACAGCTATCACATCAGGATTTCCTAAAAACTGTTTTTCAAGGACCGAAAGTGTATCATCCAATTTATATACTAACGGGATGCCCGTTGCCAGATTAAGCCCTATGATTTCCTCTTGGGAAAGATGCTCCAGATACATAATCAGGGCCCTCAGGGAATTTCCATGTGCTGTAATCAGTACCCGTTTTCCCTCCATAAGCTGCGGTCTGATCTGCTTCTCAAAGTATGGAATAACCCGTGCGATGGTGTTTTTCAGACTTTCCGCTAACGGCAATTCATTTTCCGCCACATTATGATATGCTTTCTGATGCGCCGGATTTCTTTCATCCTGCGGCTCCAGGGACGGTGGCTGTATATCAAAAGAACGCCGCCAGATCCGCACCTGTTCCTCTCCATATTTTTCAGCCGTCTGTGACTTATTTAATCCCTGCAATGTCCCATAATGGCGCTCATTAAGCTGCCAGGCCTTTATTACAGGCAGCCATTCTGCATCCATTTCCGCCAGAGCTAAATTCAGCGTATGGATTGCACGTTTCAGATAAGAAGTATAGCATATATCAAATTCATATCCTTGCCCCCTAAACAACCGGCCAGCTTCTCTTGCTTCTTCTTTGCCGGCTTCTGATAAGTCAACATCTGTCCAGCCGGTAAACAGATTTTCTAAATTCCAGATACTTTCTCCATGACGGAGCAATACTAATTGATGACTCATATTCAGTCCTCTCTATAAGGATGCTTCGTAAATTTCAATAATTGTTTTCAATAATACCTCATCAAATTCCTGCTGTGTCTGCTTTACAGAAAGTTCAGAAAGAAGTGCTCTGGAAAAGCTGGCTATCAGTTTCGGGTTCTGCCTCAACAATTCATCTGCCTCTTTACGGCTGTATCCACCGGAAAGTGCCACAATTCGAACAACTCTCGGATCATCCATTAGTCCATTGTAAGTTCCAGCTACAGAAGGAATAGATACCTTCAGCATAATATTCATTGAATCATCCAGTTTTTTTAGATGGTTTTTGATTTCCGCAACCAACATCTCCTCTGCCTCTTGCTTGCTGCTGCTATGAATGTCTACCTCCGGTTCCAAAATCGGTACAAATCCGGCATCTGCAATTTTCTGACCTAATTCAAACTGCTGTTCTACAATCGCATGAATACCATTACCATTTGCTTCATGGATAACGGAACGCATTTTGGTACCAAAAATATTTTTAGCGGCCGCTCTGTTCAAAAGTTCTTCCAATTTAGGAATTGGCTTCATCATTTGAACCCCGTCTTTTTCTTCATCCAGTCCATTATCAATTTTCAAAAAAGGAACAATCCCTTTCTTCTCCCATAGATAATCTGCAGTATGCAGGTTGTCAATTTTACGTTCCATTGTTTTTTCAAACAGGATCGCCCCTAATATATGATTGGACGAAAACGCCTTGCTTGTGATAATTCGGCTTCTCATCTGCTGAACCAGATCATACATTTCATCCTCTGTATGGTATTCTGACATCTCAATTCCATAATCTCTCAAAGCCTTCGGTGTGCTTCCTCCGCTCTGATCCAATGCTGCAATGAATCCTGTACCATGCTTCATTCGTTCTAATTGTTCTGCTTTCATATTATACATAGCCTCCTTTATCTTTTATACCGTTTTTCAGATATGTAGATAACTTCATCATTAATGCTGATAAAAACAGTTCTGTTTCTTTTTATTAATGAAGACTTTACTAATACTTCTTTTAACTGATACGCTAATTCACTTCCTTCAGGTTGATTAGCTTCCGCTAACTTATTCTTTATTAAGTATGCCCCCTTTTTAATTGTATGTCAAGCATACGAATAAAATAATTGATTGTAAGCTAAAACGGGAATCTCAAACTGCAATTGGCTGAAAATTAAAACACAAATTAATACTTATAACAAATTTATATAGCTATATTATAAAGAATGCAGTATACTTACTTAACAGGGAACGATAGTTAATAAATATGAATGAAAATCGTAGCTCTTAATAATTTTCAATATATTGCAAAAAAAATTATAATGCATATTTTCCTTTTTTTATAGAACAATAATAAAAAAGGAAGCATTACTATGGCAGTAGCTCATGAAATTGCTCTGTGGACTAAAAGAGGTGGCCCAAATCCGCTTACCGGCTTTTTAATATATTTGTTCATATAAGAAATCCAGACAGCCTTTAAATAGGTTGTTTGTTTTATATTTAGAAAATAAATTATGTCAGGAGATTATTATGGGAATTATTGGTTGGATTATCATTGGTGCTATTGCTGGTTGGCTCGCAAGCATGGTCACTGGGAACGATAAAAAGATGGGTGCTTTCGCAAATATTGTAGTGGGCATTATTGGTGGACTTATCGGAGGATTCATTATGAGTTTACTAGGCGGAACGGGCATTTCCGGCTTTAAT
>JAQSYE010000311.1 GCA_029256305.1 Lacrimispora sp.
TTCAGAATTGATAAAGAGTTGAAGAATAGAAAATACATGACTTTTTATCTTTTCTATGATAAGCTTTTTGTGTAAGTTCACTTGTCAGAGGACTTGTAATCATGATGATTATTTAAGTGGGATAAGATCTAAAAAGGTCTTGTCCTATTTTTTTCTTTCTGACTGAATAATTATTAATGGAGGACAAAAGAAATGCATATAGAAACAAACAGACTTATCATCCGAAACTTTGAAGAAAAGGACGCTGCAGGTTTATATGAATACCTCGCCGCACCTCCCGTTCATTGCTTTTATAGTGAGAAAGTAAATTCCTACGACGAGGCAGTTAAAAAAGTGAAAGAAAAACAAGATGGGGATGGTCATGATAACTGCTACGCAGTATGCCTGCGTGAAACTGATTTTATTATTGGAGAAATCTTCACAAGGAAGGAACATCCGGACACATACAGCGTCGGTTGGAATTTCAATCTGAACTATGGCAGAAAAGGTTATGCAAAGGAAGCTGCCGAGGCGGTTATCAACAATCTTTTTGAGAACGATGCAAGAAGGATCTATGCATACGCAGAAGATGATAATCTCCCCTCCCAGAAACTTTGTGAGCGCCTTGGAATGAGGCGGGAAGGTTTATTTGTTGAATTTATATCATTTGTAAACAATCCCGATGAAACACCTCATTACGAAAACACATATCAGTATGCTGTTTTAAAGAAAGAATGGAATATGAAATAACAAAACACTGAATTGATTATTCTGAAAGCTGACATACTACCTTTGATTAAAAGAATGGAGGTCACTATGTCAGAAGCAGTTTTAGAAAAACCAAAGGATCGTGTCAGTTATCACGATTCCGTAGAAGAAATGCTGGTACGAATCAGAGATGACGGTTTATCCAGCGTATTCTCAAGATATGATGAGCAGGAGAAGATAAGGTGCAAATTTTGTCTCCAGGGCCTTAGCTGCCAGTTATGCACCAACGGTCCCTGCCGAATTAATGAACAGAAAGGACCTGAAAAGGGCGCCTGCGGAATCGGTCCGGACGCCATGGCAATGAGAAATTTCCTTATGAGAAATATCATGGGAGCTGCTACTTATGCCCATCATGCCTATGAAGCATTTCGGACACTGAAAGAAACAGGAAAAGGGAATACAACATTCCAGATTACTGACACGGAAAAGCTAAAATGGATGTGTGAAAAAACCGGAATTGACACCAGCCAGTCCATCAATGATATGGCAATCTGCCTTGCGGATCTGTTAGACCGGGAAATGAAAGTGAATCCGGACCAGCACAGTATCATGGTAGAGGCATTTGCTCCGAAAAAAAGGAAAAAGGTGTGGCATGATTTAAATCTTTATCCTTCTGGAATAGAGCATGAAGTACAAAACAGTATCGCAAGCTGCCTTACCAATGTGGATGGAGACTATGTCTCTCTCGCAAAAAAGGCACTGCGACTGGGCTTATCCACCATCTATACCGCCCAGATCGGTCTTGAAATGACCCAGGACATTTTATTCGGCACTCCAAAGCCTCATGAAGTGGATGTGGATATGGGCATTATGGATCCTGATTATGTAAACATTGCATTTAACGGCCATCAGCCCTGGATCGGAGCTGCTTCCCTTATGAAAGCCAAAACAAAGGAATTTCAGGATCTGGCAAAGCAGTGCGGAGCAAAGGGAATCCACATCGTAGGTTCCATTGAAACTGGACAGGAGCTGCTTCAGAGATTTGAGATGGATGATGTCTTTGTTGGACTGATGGGCAACTGGCTGGCCATTGAACCGTTCTTAGCCACTGGTACAGTGGATGCCTTCGTCATGGAGGAAAACTGCTCTCCCCCTGCCATTGATCAATATGCAGAAAAATACCAGGTTGCTCTTGTCAGTGTCAGCACCATTATCGGTGTTCCCGGAACAGAGCATGCAATGCCTTACTATCCTCAAAAAGCGGAAGAAATGGCGGAGAAATGCATTCATATCGCAATCGAGAACTTCAAAAAAAGACATGGAAAGATTAAACCCATGGTACCCGCCCATGTCCAGAAAGCAATTGCCGGTTTCTCAACCGAGGCTGTGCTGAATGCAATTGGAAATGATTTACAAAATCTTGTGGATGTCATTGTAAAAGGACAGATCAAAGGAATTGTTGCTTTGGCAAACTGCTCCAC
Source organism: Lacrimispora sp. (assembly GCA_029256305.1). Lineage (GTDB taxonomy): Bacteria > Bacillota > Clostridia > Lachnospirales > Lachnospiraceae > Lacrimispora. Next base: position 2,169 of record JAQSYE010000311.1, read on the forward strand.
CTTACGAAACGGTCCTCAGGACTGGAATACCGTAAACCTGGCAAAACAGCTGATTAAGAGAGATATTCTGGTTGTTGCAGGCGGCTGTGGAAACCATGCTTTAGAGGTTGCGGGCATGTGTAATCTGGATGCCATTAACCAAGCCGGAAGCGGCTTAAAAGCAGTATGCAGCGCACTGAAGATCCCGCCTGTGTTAAGCTTTGGAACCTGCACAGATACGGGAAGAATCTCCATGCTGGTAACAGCCCTGGCCGACTTTCTGGATGTCGATATCCCCGATCTTCCCATTGCTGTCACAGCACCAGAATGGATGGAGCAGAAAGCTACCATAGACGGAATATTTGCTGTTGCTTACGGTGCCTTCACTCATCTTTCACCCACCCCGTTTATCACTGGTGCCCCCAAACTTGTGAAGCTGCTCACAGAGGATGTGGAAAGCTTAACTGGAGGTAAGGTAGCACTGGGAGATGATCCTGTGGAAGTGGCGGAAAAAATAGAAAGCCATATTATGAAAAAAAGAAAAGGTATGGGACTGCAATAAAAA
>JAQSYE010000312.1 GCA_029256305.1 Lacrimispora sp.
AATGCCATACCTGCAAGACACTGCGCATTATGCATACGGTCACGTGCTGCCATATCTCCGTTATAGGAATCTATCAAATCATTATGTACCATCTTGATCGCATGAAGCGCAAGAGGATCGGTATAATCACAGTGAAGAGTGGAGACATATGCCTCTATTGCATGGGTAATTGCATCCATACCGGTATGAGCAGTCAGCTTCTTAGGCATCGTCTCAGCAAGATCCGGATCAACAATCGCCACATCAGGTGTTATATTAAAGTCAGCAAGAGGATATTTAATTCCCTTGTGATAATCGGTAATAACGCTAAATGCCGTAACTTCGGTAGCAGTACCGGAAGTAGAAGGAATCGCGCAGAACTGTGCTTTTGTTCTTAAAGTTGGGAAGTTAAAGGGAATACATAAATCTTCAAAGGTTGTATCCGGATACTCATAAAATGCCCACATCGCTTTCGCTGCATCAATGGGTGATCCGCCGCCAATTGCAACGATCCAGTCCGGTTCGAACTCCCGCATCATCTCGGCACCCTTCATAACAGTTTCAACGCTGGGATCAGGCTCTACCCCTTCAAACAGTTTTACTTCAATACCAGCTTCTTTTAAATATGTTTCGACTCTGTCAAGAAAACCAAAACGTTTCATAGAACCGCCGCCTACGACAACAATTGCTTTCTTCCCCTTTAAGTTCTTTATTTCTTCCAGGGAGCCTTTTCCATGATATAGGTCTCTGGGTAATGTAAATCTAGCCATTGTAAAACCCTCCTTGTGAAATTCCTGTCGTTTCTATGAAATAATTGTAGTTCAAACAGAGAGGAATTACAAAGGTAAAAAAATATATACCAGTATATAAATACTGATATATATTTAACATTCTTATTCTGCCAATTTTTCTTTTTCCAGGCTTAATCGTTCCAGAAATTTCTTATCCCAGCCAGTAAGCGAATACCCTTTCCGACAGATCAGCACATCCCTGAAATTATTTTTCTTTGCGCACTGTTTCTCCACCAGCTGATAGCGCTTCAAAAGCTCATCCGGCATGGGAGACACCCGCATATAGGTCATTGAATTATCACACAAAAGCTGGAACTGGCTGCCTCTTTCATAGACATAAACCCGTTTAGCGGATTTGATGTATTTGATCCCCCTGCTAATATCATCGTTTTTGCTGGAAACACCGTCTCCATGAACTATTTCAATGAAATTTGTTAAATCCTCGGTTTCTATCACACTCTTATCTGCCAGAGGGTGTGCTGTTGACATAAGGATCCTTAAGGAATACTCAAAAACAGATTCCATTAACAGGCCTTTTGCCGCCGTCTCTCTGACATAATACTTTTCTGAAGTGACCGGATATCGAATGATGCCAAGATTATACTCCCCTGTTTCCACATCTCGTATAGTATCTGCCGAATTCGTTTCACGAAGCCACACGTTCATCGTAGATTCCCCGCCGGCCTCTCCTATAAACTTAGAAAATGCAGTGCTGATATAACTGGCTCTTGGCATGGACAAGGAAAATTCCATACCGTTTCCATCTCCCGCTTTGTAAAGATGTTCCATTTCATCAATCTGAATGAGAACATTTCTGGCATGTTCTAAAAAGATCCTGCCTCTGGCAGTCGGAACAACACCCTTGGAAGTCCGTTTGAAAATAGGTGCTCCAAGCCCTTCTTCCAAAGTTTTGATCGCCTTGCTTAAATTCGGCTGATCCATGTATAAATTGGCTGCTGCCTGCGTAATGGACCCTGTCTTCTCCACCTCAACCGCATACTGCAATAACACAGTATTCAATCATCTTCCTCCTTCGTCTTCTGCCATCCGTTCTTTTCTACTTCATAGAGATACTTTGACAATGCAGCAAGAGATACCGCCATGTTCTCATTTTGCACCAGTATATGCGAAGGCACAGACAGATGAACAGGCGCAAAATTCCAGATGGCCTTCACTCCGCCTGCCACCAGTCTGTCGCATACTCCCTGTGCATACTCCGCGGGAACGGTAATGATCCCGATGTGTATATTCATTCTCTGGCAGAGGTTTTCCAGCTTCTCCATGGAAAGAACCATCTTTCCTCCGATTCTGGTATTCACCTTTCTGCCGTCAGAATCAAAAGCCATAACAATTTCAACTCCGTACTGCTCAAACCCCTTATAGGAAAGCAGTGCCTTCCCCAGATAACCCACGCCTACAAGAACAGCCTGATTGGTATTATGAAACCCAAGGAATTCCTCCATGTCTGCAATTAATTCCTTAATCACATATCCCATTTTAGGTTTCCCTGCAGTTTTAGCCACCAATGCCAGATCCTTTCGAACCTGAACCTCATTTAACTGAAGATCCAAAGCAATGGCAGGAGCGGAAATGGTCTCTAATCCATCGCTGCTTTTCTTTTCCAGATAATGATGATAAACGGGAAGGCGCTCCAGCGATTTTCTGGATATCCCTCCAACCATATGTTTTTTTTCTTCCATAAAATCTTCCCCCAGTCTCATTTAGCAAATAACAGATTCAAAAAATCCTTACTGTCAGCTTTCTACTTGACTGTTTCCCGGTTCGTTTGGTCAGTCACAAACATGGCATCGCCAAAGCTGAAGAAACGGTAACTTTCCTGAACTGCTTCCTCATATGCATGAAGTACCTGATCTCTCCCCGCCAATGCAGATACCAGCATAATTAAGGTGGACTCCGGCAGATGGAAATTGGTAATCA
>JAQSYE010000105.1 GCA_029256305.1 Lacrimispora sp.
CCTGTGATAAGCTTTACGTAGTTTACAGGAGTGTTACTATTAAATTAGGCAAGTCTGCATCTGTTTTATTTGGTGCATGCTTGTTTTTTTGTTTTTAATATATCTGTAGCATTATGTTTTTTACACATTGAGATCGAGGAAACTTTTATGAAAATGGTTATTAAGCAGATATTAAATACTAATTCTGTGATATCAAACGATGAAGATGGGCAGGATGTCCTGCTGCTTGGAAGCGGACTTGGATTTAAAAGCCATATCGGCGATGCCATCGATCAGGAGCGGGTTGAAAAACAATTTATCCTGAAAGACAAAAATCATAAAAGTCAATTTCGGGAAATATTAGATACAGTGCCCCAGGAATATATTATGGTTGCAGAAGATGTGATTGATTTCGCAGTTCAGGTTTTTGATATGACTCTCAATGAAACCATTCACATTTCCTTAGTCGATCATATTTATCATGCCGTTGAAAATTACCAGCAGGGGTTTGTTGTACCCAATTCCATTCTTCATGATATCATACGATTTTATCCGGACGAATATAAGGTTGGACAAAAGATGCTGGATTTGATTGAGTCCAAATTCGGTTACCGGTTATCCAATGATGAGGCTGGTTTCGTAGCCATGCATTTTGTGACAGCGAGGCACAATCAGATAAACGGGAATGCAAAAAAGATGATTGTCATGGTGAGTGAACTGAATGATCTGATTCTGTCAGAGCTGAATTTTCAGGTGAAGGAAGATTCGCTTCCCTATTACCGGTATATGACTCATTTAAAATTTTTTGCGCAGCGTGTTATGAAAAAGTATTATTATAAAGAACATGGCGGAGCGCGTATGTTAGAGGAGCTACTTAGAAATTATCCCGATGAATACCGTTGCAGCCAGAAAGTTTGTCAATACATTGAAGATAAATATCATTACAAAGCAGGACACGATGAATTAGTATATCTGGCAGTTCATCTGTCACAATTAAAAAACAGTTAAATTTTGGCAGTGTTATGATTTAGTTCAGCAAAGCCTGGATATCCTCTTACTTAATAGGGGATATCCAGGCTTTTTTGATAAAAATTATTAGGGAGGTATCATAATGGTAGATTATACAAAATTAGCCAAAGATATTGTAGAACATGTTGGCGGGGAAGAAAATATAAATTCCCTGACCCATTGTATCACACGGCTTCGTTTTAAGTTAAAAGACGAAAGCAAGGCAGATACAGAAGTACTGAAAAATATGCAGGGTGTTATTAAGGTAATGCAGGCAGGCGGTCAGTATCAGGTTGTAATCGGAAGTGATGTGGAAGATGTTTATGACCAGATTTTACTGAGCACTTCCATTGGGGACAAGAATCAGAGTGAATCAACAGAAGCAGATAATTCAGCATCAGGAAACAAAAAGAACAGTTTTTTTGAGAAGCTGACAGATCTTATTTCCGGAATATTCATGCCCTTTATGGGAGCATTTGCCGGTGCAGGACTTTTAAAGGGATTTTTAGTATTCTTCACAACTCTGTCCCTGCTTGATAAAACTTCTACCACGTATACCATACTTTATGCTGCATCAGACGGTATTTTTTATTTCCTGCCTATTTTTCTGGCATATTGTTCCGCACAGAAATTTGGCGCAAAGCCGTTTATATCAATGGCAATTGCCTGCGCCATGTGTTATCCTTCCATGACGGCTCTGTTTGCCAATAAGGAAGTTGCTGCTACATTTTTCTCGATTCCTGTGAAACTGATCAGCTATCCTAGCTCTGTACTGCCGATTCTCTTAACCGTTTATGCCCAGTCCAAACTGGAAAAAGGGTTGATGAAAGTAATTCCGAAGATTATTCAGAGTATTGTTATTCCAGTGGTGGATTTTGCAATTGTTTTCCCTGTCGCATTAATTGTGATCGGACCGGTTACTGATATCGTGAGCAAAGGTATTGCCGGAGGAATTCAGGCAGTATTTGCTTTCTCTCCAGCGATTGCAGGATTTGCTTTAGGTTCTTTATGGCCGCTATTTATCGTGTTTGGTTTACACTGGGGATTTTTACCTATCATTATGAACAACTACGCTGTATTAGGATATGATTTCATCTCACCAACTACATTTGGTGCTAACTTTGGTATTGCAGCAGCATGTTTGGCAGTATTCTTAAAGACAAGAAATAAAGACATGAAGTTAGTATCTGGTTCTGCATCCGTCTCAGCCTTGATTGGTGGTGTAACAGAACCAGGTATCTACGGTGTTTTAATGAAAAACCGTAAAATATTCATTGGCATGTGCGTAGTTAACGGAATTAGTGGTATTATTGCAGCTGTTGCAGGATGCATCCGTACAGCCCAGGTTCCAGTCAACCTTTTAACCATTCCAGCCCTTTTTGCGATGGCGGGCCCGGCTATCGTTGCGTCAATGACGTTTTCTTTTGTGGTAGTATTTTTGTTAACTTATTTCTTTCTCTACAAAGATGAAGTATAATAAATAAGACGAAATACGGCTGCATATAAAATAACAGGAGAGTGAAAGATGCTGAATTTTTCAGAATTATATCCATGCAGCAATCAGGCCAGAATGGCCCAGGTGCTGGATGGTATGTGGAAATTCCGGTTTGATCCGGAGGAAAAAGGACTGCAGGAGGGCTGGCAGCGTAAGCTGCCAGACCCAATCTCCATGCCAGTTCCCGCCAGTTTTTCGGATTTTTTTACCACAAAAGAGGAACGAGATTTTTGCGGAGATTTCTGGTATGAGACGGAAGTATTTGTACCCCGGGATTGGGAAAAGCAGGAGTTGGAAATTCGTTTCGGAAGCATTACCCACCGAGCCAGCGTTTATTGCAATGGCAGTCTGACAGCAACCCATGAGGGCGGATTTTTGCCAGTGGTTGCCAGCGTGACGGATTATGTGAAATTTGGTGAGATAAATACATTTATCGTAAAGGCCAATAATGAATTAAATGAAGAAAGTCTTCCCTGTGGGACAACGATGGTGCTTCATGACGGAAGAAAACTGGCGAAACCTTATTTCGATTTTTTCAATTACTCCGGAATACAGAGAAGTGTATGGCTTGTTTCAAAGCCCGGAGAATCCATCGAAGATTTTAGTGTGGATTATGAATTAAACGGAGAAGATGCCATTGTCCGTTATCAGATTATGACAAACGGAAATCATGAAGTTTCATTTGAATTATTTGATGAGAATAAACAGCAGGTGGCCAGGTGCACAGGCTCGAATGGAAGTGTGACTGTTTCCAAAGCTCATCTGTGGAATGTGGGAAAAGCCTATCTTTATCAGGCGGTCATGCGTATCTGGGATGGCGAGACACTGATTGATGAATATTCTTCTAAAATCGGTATCAGAACTGTAAAAATAGCAGGAAAAGAAATTCAGATTAATGGCAAGGCTGTTTATCTGAAAGGATTTGGAAAACACGAAGATTTTGAAGTGATTGGCCGTGGCTTCAACTGGGGTGTTTTAAAGAGAGATTTTGAATGCATGAAATGGATCGGTGCCAATTGCTTCAGGACCAGCCATTATCCTTATGCAGAAGAGTGGTATCAGTTTGCAGATGAGGAAGGCTTTTTGATCATTGACGAGGTGCCGGCAGTGGGAATGATGAGATCTACCAGAAACTTTGCAGATGCGGGAACTGGTAAAATCACCAAATTTTTTGAAGCACCTACCGTACCAAATCTGTTACAGAACCATCTTATTGCAGTGGAAGAGATGATTGTAAGGGATAAAAATCATCCCAGCGTGATTGCATGGAGTCTGTTTAATGAACCGGAGACCACCAGTGAAGAGTCAAAAGATTATTTCACTACAATATTTGATGCTGCAAGAGCGTTAGATCCACAGAATCGTCCGATGACCGGAGCATTTGAGAAGAACAGTCAGCCGGAACTTTGTAAGTGCTACCAGCTTTGCGATTTTATCTGTTTGAACCGTTATTACGGGTGGTATATTAAAGGAGGTCCGGAGCTTGCTGATGCAAGGGAAGCCTTCTTGATTGAGATGAATAAGTGGAACGATAAAAATTTGAATATTCCGTTTGTATTTACTGAATTTGGTACTGATACCATGGCAACAGAACATAAACTTCCAAGTATTATGTGGAGCCAGGAGTACCAGAATGAATATCTGGATATGAATTTTGAAATATTTGACCAGTTTGATTTTATACAAGGGGAACTGGTTTGGAATTTTGCTGATTTCCAGACAACAGAGGGAATCATGCGTGTAAATGGGAACAAAAAGGGGATTTTCAACCGAGTAAGGCAGCCCAAAAGTGCTGCTTTCGTATTAAAAAAACGTTGGGAATCATTGGACTAATCATATAGAGGACTGAACAAAATGGGATTTTTAGATAATTTATTTGGTAACAAAGAGAAAAAAGAATCAGAAGCACCTTCTAATAAAAGCATAACCTGTGAACCCAAAACAATTTACAGCCCCTTAAAGGGAACTGTAGTACCGCTTTCCGAGGTAAGTGATCCGGTATTTGCTGAAGAAGTTATGGGACCGGGTGTTGGTATTGAGCCGGAAGAGGGAAAGTTATATGCGCCAGTTGATGGAGAAGTCGTATCGGTATTTCCTACCGGACATGCAATTGGAATGTTAACCGGGGATGGAATGGAAGTATTGCTTCATATCGGTATTGATACAGTACAACTGGAAGGTGATGGTTTTCATGCGTTAGTAAAGCAGGGAGATCATGTGAAGGCAGGGGAGCTGCTGGTAGAATTCGATTGTGCTAAGATCAAAGAGAAAGGATATCAGACAACCACTATGGTTCTGGTGCCCAATGCAGCTATATTAGGCTCCATGAGTCAGCCTCATACAGGTAAGGTTCAACCTCTGGACCGATTATTTAATTTTCAGTAACTACTTTCAGGGGAGTGATATCAGACATAGATCATGTATCATTCAAAAAATGCGGGCAGCGTAAACCAAGCTGTCCGCGTTTTTAATTATGTTAGGTGCGCCCCTCTATGAGTGATAGCTTCCTGCTTGATTCAGTTCTCTCGTATGTTTTGCAGAATCTTAATGATCTCACCCTTTTTCAGCACTTTACCAAAGGAAACAACTTTCCCGTCTACGACAAGGGCCGGTGTGGACATCACTCCGTATGCAGCAATCTCTGTAAAATCAGTCACATGATCGATGGTAATCTCCATGCCCAGCTCTTTCAGTGCTTCCCGGGTGGCGGCCTCCAGTTCATTGCATTTTGCGCAGCCGGAGCCAAGAACCTTGACTCTGGCGCCGGTCAGCTTCATTTCTCCAGATTCCTTATTTGCATCGTCACTGCAGCTGCTGCCACAGCAGCATCCGGAATTTAATGAATTTACCTCTTCTTTTTTCTTCCCAAAACCAAATAATGCCATAATTTTACCTCCAGTTAATTTTTATTCACACCAGAAAATATTGAAAAATATTAAATAGATAACCAACAATAATAATGCCCAGGGTACAGATTGCCACGAAAACACCAAGAAGCTTTGGCTTGACAGCTTTACGCAGCATAATAATAGAGGGCAGGCTCAAGGTAGTAACAGCCATCATAAAGGCAAGAACTGTGCCCAGCTGTGCACCCTTGTAAAGAAGTGCTTCTGCAACCGGTATAGTTCCGAATATGTCTGCATACATGGGAACGCCCAGGAAAACAGCCAGTATAACTCCAAAGGGATTGTTGCTGCCAAGTACCGTCTCAATCCAGCTTTCAGGAATCCAGTTGTGAATGATTGCCCCGATGCCTACACCAATTAAAATATAGGGCAATACCTTCTTAAAGGTGGACACTACCTGATCTTTGGCATAAATACCTCGCTCTTTTTGGGTAAGACCGGGAGCATCGATATCCACACGGTTAGCCGAACGGATAAACGCCTCCACCTGTTCTTCCATATGGAGTTTTTCAATCAGCGTGCCTCCAAGTACGGCTACAATCAGTCCCAGGACCACATAAACGAGTGCCACTTTTGCTCCAAAGATGCTCATCAGCAGTACCAGGGAACCAAGATCTACCATAGGAGAGGAGATAAGGAAAGAAAAAGTGACGCCAAGGGGTAACCCTGCACTGGTAAAGCCAATAAACAGCGGAATGGAAGAGCAGGAACAAAACGGTGTGACAGTGCCGAGCAGTGCTGCCATGATATTTGCCCATATGCCATGAAACCGGCTCATGATTTTCTTGCTGCGTTCAGGTGGGAAGTAGCTTTGTATGTATGATATCATGAAAATCAGTACACAGAGCAAGACCGTGATTTTCAAAACATCATAGATAAAAAAACGGATGCTGCCGCCAAGCGGACCAGAAACGTTAATACCAAGGGATAAAAGCAGTCTGCCAATAACATTATTTAGCCATTTCATACCCAGTATCTGGTCTTGAAAAAACAGCCACATTGTCTGAATTGGGTTCATCAGAATAATACCTCTCTTTCTTAAAGGGAATAGTCATATCAAAAAAAATTGATGTTTCGTGGAAAATAAGAACCATCTTTCATCAGATGGCTCTTATCACCGGTTGGGGTTGTTATCCGCTGTTTCTGAATCAGGAGTGGTAATCGCTTTCAAAAGAAGCATAGCCTGACTGCTGCCTTGTTCGCTGATTTTGTAATGTGTCCATTTCCCTTCCTGTCGGCTGTCCACGATTCCGGATTCGCATAAAATCTTCATGTGATAGGACAAGGCGGACTGACCGATTTCCATTCGGTCAATTAAAACGCAGGCACATTTCTCACCGCTTCGCAGCAATTCCAAAATCATAAGCCGTTTTTCGTCACATAAGGCTTTGAATACTTTTGCGCTTTTTTGGGGATTGGGTTCCATGTATTCACCTCACATCAAAATAATTTGATATAACATAGTATATGCATGAAAGTATAAAAAGTCAACAAATTTTAAATAAAATCGCAAAACAATTGTTGCAAAGCACAACAGTTGTATGGTATTATATTTTTTGAGGTGACAAAATGATAAATCAGGGTAGCAAAGTTTTACGTGAATTGATCCGGATACTGGTCAGAGATTTAGGAATTCTTGAAAAAAGCGACGCTTCCTGTTGCGGTGTTAGTTTAACACAATGCCATGCAATTGTTGAAATTGGTCGTGAAGAAAGGATTTCATTAGTTGATCTGTCCAGCTTGCTGGGATTGGATAAAAGTACGATGAGCCGGACCATCAACAATCTGGTGGAATCAGATTTCGTAATTCGGGAATCAGATATGGAAAACAGGCGTTATATAATCATTCAATTAACGGAAAAAGGCGAAAGTATATATCAGAATATAGAAGAAAGTATGGAAGAGTATTATAGAGGAATCTTTCATGCAATACCAGAAGACAAAAGAAATCAGGTACTTGAGAGCTTACAGCTTCTTAAAGATGCGGTGGAGATCAGCAATTGAGCGTGATAAGTTAAGGCTTATTGTTAAGGAGAAGAAAATTATGGAGTTTAAAATCGATGTGATGGAAGCAACAGACTGGCCGCAGGCTGCAGAAATATATATGGAGGGGATTAGGACTAAAATTGCTACGTTCCAAAGTGATGCACCGGGCTGGGAACATTGGGATAAAGGTCATTGTAAGACCTGTCGGCTGATAGCCAGAAGCGGTAATATGATTTTGGGTTGGGCGGCTTTATCACCGGTTTCAGGAAGGTGCGTTTATTCAGGGGTAGCGGAAGTAAGCATCTATATCAGTAAACAATTTCAAGGCCAGAAAGTCGGCACAGCACTTTTGGAAGAGCTAATCAGACGATCGGAAGAAAATGGTTACTGGACTTTGCAGTCTGGAATTATCAGAGAGAATTCTGCCAGCTTAAACCTGCATAAAAAATGTGGATTCAGGGAAATCGGCTATCGAGAGCGGTTAGGTAAAATGGATAACGGAAAATGGCATGATGTAGTATTAGTTGAGCGGAGAAGTAAGGTGGTTGGCTAGTATTTTACAAAAGATAACCCTAAAGTTTACACAAAACATATTGACAAATATCAATATGCTTTTATAATAGAGATATAGACAAATATCTATATGCAAAACAGAAGTAAATGAAAATGGAGGCAGACAGAATGGATCTGCATGCAGATTATGCACCAGTATTTAAAGCATTAGGCGATACTACAAGATTAAAAATTATAGAAATGTTATCCTGCGGGGAGCTTTGTGCCTGCGATATTTTGGAATATTTTGAGATTACACAGCCCACGTTATCCTACCACATGAAGATACTGACAGAATGCGGGCTTGTAATCTGCCGCAAAGAAGGTTCCTGGATGCATTACAGCAATAATGTCCAGTTTATTGGGCTTATAAAAAATTACTGGAGCAGCATCACCGCAGAACAGGTAAATTGCATTTGTAAACACAGGAAATCAGATAATCAATGCGGTTGATAAAGGGCAGGACAGGGGACTCATTGTAACACACAAATTTCATTTGAATAGTATATGCATATATGCTCATATAAATATTTAAAGAGAAAGGGGTGAAAGCTTGGTTGATATTTTTAAAGCACTGTCAGAAGAGAGCAGGCTGCGAATCCTGACGTTATTGATGGAAAGAGAAATGTGTGTCTGCGAGATAGAAGTTTGTCTGGATATGACACAGTCAAACGCTTCCAGACATCTGACAATACTTAAAAACTGTGGGATTTTGTATTGTTATAAGAAGGCACAATGGGCATATTTCGGAATCAGTGACAGTTTTAAAAATGAACAGAAAGACCTATGGGAGTATCTGCAGAAAAAAATTGTTGAATTGCCCACCTATGCGACCGATCACGAACAATGCGAAAAGTACAAAACAGTAGATGTCTGTGCAAATTCAAAAATAATACAATAAGGGAGAGACAGAATGAACAAAGAAAAATCAGCTGAAATTGGTTTTTTTCAAAAATATTTAACCATATGGGTAGCTTTGTGCATGCTCACAGGAGTATTAATCGGGAAATTTTTACCGGTGGTGCCTGGTTTTTTTAGTAAGTTTGAATACGCCAATGTTTCTATTCCCACTGCAATATTAATCTGGGTTATGATATACCCAATGATGATGAAGGTGGATTTTGAAAGTGTGAAGCATGTGGGTAAAAATCCAAAGGGACTATATGTTACCTGGGTTACCAATTGGCTAATAAAACCATTTACAATGTTTGCAATTGCTTCTTTCTTTTTCTATGTTGTATTTAAAGGATGGATTCCCGCAGATTTGGGAAAACAGTATTTGGCCGGCGCCGTTTTACTGGGAGCAGCACCTTGTACAGCAATGGTTTTTGTATGGAGCCAGCTAACGAAAGGGAACCCAGCCTATACGGTCGTACAGGTTGCAACCAATGATTTAATTATACTGATTGCTTTCGTACCCATTGTTAAATTTTTGCTGGGAGTGAGTAAAGTCTCAGTTCCCTGGGATACTCTTATCTTATCAGTTGTTTTGTTTGTTGTGGTGCCTTTAACTGCAGGTGTACTAACAAGAATGTATGTCAGTAAGAAAAAAGGAAGAGAGTATTTTGAAAATCAGTTTTTGCCTAAGTTTGATCAGGCAACAATTGTGGGATTGTTACTGATGCTGGTCCTGCTATTCTCCTTTCAGGGTGATGTTATTTTAAACAATCCACTGCACATATTACTCATAGCAGTTCCGCTGACCATACAGACATTTTTTATTTTCTTCCTTGCGTATCTGGCAGCAAAGGCGCTGAAACTTCCTCATGATATAGCGGCTCCGGCAGGTATGATAGGGGCTTCTAATTTCTTTGAACTTGCAGTTGCGGTTGCGATTGCCCTGTTTGGAATGGATTCTCCGGCAGCTCTTGTCACTGTAGTCGGCGTATTGACGGAGGTTCCAATTATGTTAATACTTGTTAAGATAGCAAATAAGACAACTCATTGGTTTTAAGTAAACGATTTCAGGAAAGGAAGTATTAAGATATGAAAAAAATGCAGATATTTGAACCAGCTATGTGTTGCTCTACAGGACTTTGTGGAGTTTCTGTTGATCCGGAATTATTAAGAATTTCCACGGTACTGAATACGTTAAAAAATAACGGAGTACAGGTTGTCCGCTTTAATCTTACAAATGCACCTCAGGAATTTGTAAACAACAAAACAGTGAATGATTTTATAAAAGAAAAAGGCGTGGATGGTTTACCGGTTATCACTGTTAATGGAGAAATCATTATAACAGGAAGATACCCATCAAACGAAGAGTTTATAAAATTACTGGATGTTCCGGAACAGTATATTGGCCAAAATTCAAGTGAACAGAAAGTTGAAACTAAAAAAACAGAAGGCTGTGGCTGTTCTGGAGGGGATTGCTGTTGTTAATGGAAAACTTTAATATAGAAAAAACAGTATTTACAAAATATCTTTTCTTTACTGGAAAAGGTGGTGTTGGAAAGACTTCAACCGCCTGTGCCACCGCGGTGTCCCTAGCTGATTCAGGAAAAAAAGTGATGCTGATCAGTACGGATCCGGCTTCCAATCTCCAGGATGTATTTGAAACGGAATTAAACAATAAAGGCGTCCCAATTCCTGGTGTCCCTAATCTTGTGGTAGCGAACTTAGATCCCATTAAAGCGGCTGCAGAATACCGTAAAAGTGTAATTGCACCGTTCCGCGGGCAGCTGCCTGAAACTGTGATTACAAATATGGAGGAACAGTTGTCTGGCTCCTGTACGGTTGAAATTGCAGCATTTAATGAATTTTCCAAATTTATCACTGATGAAAAAGTAGAGGAAGAATTTCAATATATTATATTTGATACTGCGCCAACGGGGCATACATTAAGGATGCTTCAGCTTCCATCTGCCTGGAGTAATTTTATCAGCGAAAATACCCATGGTGCTTCCTGTTTGGGGCAGCTGTCAGGGCTGGAGAGCAATAGAGAAATCTACAAAAAGGCTGTGGAAACATTAGCTGACGGGAATCTTACAACCTTAATTCTGGTTTCAAGACCCGAAGTAACTCCATTAAAAGAAGCTGCAAGAGCCTCTCTGGAACTCACAGATATTGGAGTGAAAAACCAGGTGATGATTGTAAATGGAATATTATCAGATTATGATGATACGATTTCAGAAAGCCTATATAAAAAGCAGCAGGCAGCGCTTGTGGGTATGCCAAAAGAACTTAAGAATTTGAAACACTCATTCATACCGCTTAGAGCCTATAATATAACCGGTCTGGAAAATGTCAGGGCGCTGTTGGATAAAGACAGTTATACTGTGCGTGATGATAAAATAAAAGCTGATACCATTCCGGGTTTAAAAGATGTAATCGAGGATTTATATCATACGAACAAGAAAGTGATTTTTACTATGGGTAAAGGCGGTGTGGGCAAAACGACAATAGCAGCTTCTATCGCATTGGGGTTGGCATCGAGAGGAAAAAAGGTTCATCTCACTACAACGGATCCGGCTGCTCATCTTAAGTTTATTATGAGTGAAACAGATAAGATTACAATAAGCCATATTGATGAAAAAGAAGAATTAAAGAAATATCAGCAGGAGGTTCTTACAAAAGCGGGAGAAACCATGTCAGAAGAGGATCTCGCATATATAGAAGAAGATTTAAGATCACCTTGTACCCAGGAAATAGCCGTATTCAGAGCCTTCGCAGATATTGTTGAAAAGGCAGAAGACCAGATCGTTGTAATCGATACCGCACCTACCGGGCATACGTTATTACTTCTGGATTCGACCAAGAGCTATAATCAGGAAATTAAACGCTCCCAGGGTGATGTTCCTGAATCAGCAAAAAAGCTGCTTCCAAGATTAAGAAATAAAAGTGAGACAGAAGTTATTATTGTAACTCTTGCAGAAACGACTCCAGTATATGAAGCATTACGCCTGGAGGAAGATCTAAAGAGGGCTGACATTGCTGCAAAGTGGTGGGTAATCAATTCCTCTCTTTACTGCACAGGTACGACTAATAAATTACTGTCAGCAAAAGCCAGTAATGAAATTGAATGGATTAATAAGGTGGATGCCCATGCAAATGGGAATTTTGCAGTGATCAGCTGGAGACCGGATGAGATAAAAGACGAGAGTCTGTACCTGCTGTAGATAGAAGGGGTGATAATAATATGAATACAGATACGAAACCGAAAGTTGCCTTTGTTTGTGTGCATAACTCCTGCCGGAGCCAGATAGCAGAAGCGCTGGGGAAGCATCTTGCCAGTGATGTATTTGAAAGCTATTCAGCGGGAACTGAGTTAAAGGATCAGATCAATCAGGATGCGGTTCGGTTAATGAAAAGGATCTATGGAATTGATATGGAGGCAACGCAAAAGAGTAAGCTGATTGAGGATATACCGGGTCCGGATGTCGTAATCACCATGGGGTGCAATGTGAATTGCCCGGTTCTACCCTGTAAATTAAGAGAGGATTGGGGATTAGATGATCCAACAGGGAAAGAGGATGATGTTTTTGAGAAAACCATTGAGATAATTGAGAATAAAATCATTAACTTAAGAAACAGGCTTAAAAAGTGAATATTTTAATAAATGGCGGGCA
>JAQSYE010000106.1 GCA_029256305.1 Lacrimispora sp.
TTGTACGGTGTATATTGAAAGATAGAGTAGGAGAATAAATCATGAACTTGGTTCAAAAAATATTTGGAACTCATAGTGAAAGAGAATTGAAAATCATTAGTCCCATTGTGGATAAAATAGAATCTCTGCGCCCGAACATGGTTGCACTTACGGATGAGGAATTGAAAAACAACACCAAGCTTTTTAAGGAAAGACTGGCAGCAGGAGAAACTCTTGATGACATCTTACCCGAGGCGTTCGCAACTGTAAGAGAAGCCGGAAGGCGAGTTCTTAATATGGAACATTTCCGTGTGCAGTTAATCGGTGGTTTGGTTTTACACCAGGGACGTATCGCGGAGATGAGAACTGGTGAAGGAAAGACGTTGGTATCCACATGTCCAGCCTATCTAAATGCGTTGGCAGGGAACGGAGTACAGATTGTAACAGTTAACGACTATCTTGCAAAGCGTGATGCCGAGTGGATGGGAAGAATTCATGAGTTCCTTGGTATGTCGGTTGGTGTTGTACTCAATGATATGAGCTCAGATGATAGACGTGACGCTTACAACTGTGATATCACATATGTAACCAACAACGAGCTTGGTTTTGATTATTTAAGAGATAACATGGCCATTTATAAAGAACAGATGGTTTTAAGAAATTTAGATTTCTGTATCATTGATGAGGTTGACTCTGTTTTGATTGATGAGGCGAGAACACCTCTTATCATTTCCGGACAGAGCGGCAAATCCACAAAGCTCTATGAAGTCTGCGATATTCTTGCACGCCAGTTAGAAAAGGGCACAACTTCCGGAGAGTTTTCCAAGATGGGCGCCATTATGGGAGAAGAGATCATTGAAACCGGTGATTTTATTGTGGATGAGAAAGATAAGGTTGTAAATCTAACAGAACAGGGTATTGAAAAAGTGGAGCAGTTCTTCCACATTGAGAACCTTTCAGACCCACAGAACTTAGAAGTTCAGCATAACATCATTCTGGCTCTTCGTGCCAACTATTTGATGTTCAGAGATAAAGATTATGTGGTAAAAGATGATGAGGTCCTGATTGTAGATGAATTTACAGGACGTATCATGCCAGGAAGACGTTATTCTGACGGTCTTCATCAGGCTATTGAGGCAAAAGAACATGTGAATGTCCGCAGAGAGAGTAAAACTCTTGCCACCATCACATTCCAGAACTTCTTTAATAAATACGGCAAAAAAGCGGGTATGACCGGTACTGCTCTTACAGAGGAGAAGGAATTCAGAAACACGTATGGAATGGATGCCATCTCAATCCCGACCAACCGTGATATTGCCCGTATTGATCAGGAAGATGCGGTTTATAAAACAAAGAAAGAAAAGTTTGAGGCAGTATGCGATGAAGTGGCAACTGCTTATGAAAAGGGTCAGCCGGTATTGGTTGGTACCATAACCATTGAAACATCTGAGATGTTAAGTGGTATGTTAAAACGCAGAGGCATTCCACACAAAGTCTTAAATGCAAAGTATCATGAGCTTGAGGCGGAGATCGTTGCTGACGCAGGTGTGCATAAGGCAGTTACCATTGCTACCAACATGGCAGGCCGTGGTACGGATATTAAGCTTGACGATGAATCAAAAGCTGCAGGCGGTTTAAAGATTATCGGTACAGAGCGTCATGAGTCACGCCGTATTGATAACCAGCTGCGAGGCCGTTCCGGTCGTCAGGGAGATCCGGGTGAGTCCAGATTCTATATCTCACTGGAAGATGATTTAATGCGTCTCTTTGGTTCCGAACGTCTTGTAGGCATGTTCAATGCACTTGGTGTGCCAGAAGGCGAGCAGATTGAGCATAAGATGCTTTCCAATGCAATTGAAAAAGCACAGATGAAGATAGAGACCAACAACTACGGTATTCGTGAGAATCTTTTAAAATACGATGAGGTCATGAACGAACAGCGTGAAGTGATTTACGAAGAAAGAAGAAAAGTTCTTGACGGAGACAACATGCGTGACGTTGTCTTAAAGATGGTTACTGATATTGTGGAGAATGCTGTGGATTTATCTGTCAGTGAGGAACAGTCTCCAGAAGAATGGGATTTAAATGAATTAAATACCCTCCTTCTTCCTGTGATTCCTCTTCAGCCGATCACCCTTCCGGAAGATGGAAAAGTGAGAAAGAATGAGCTGAAGCATATGCTGAAGGAAGAAGCCATTAAGCTTTACGAAACAAAAGAGGCAGAGTTCCCTGAGGGAGAACAGATCCGTGAGATGGAGCGAGTCATTCTTTTAAAAGTAATTGATAATAAATGGATGTCCCATATCGATGATATGGACCAGTTGCGCCAGGGAATTGGTCTTCAGGCTTATGGACAGAGAGATCCACTTGTGGAATATAAGATGAGCGGCTATCAGATGTTTGATGAGATGACAGCAGCAATCCGGGAAGATACCGTACGTATCCTCTTCCACATCAGAGTTGAGCAGAAGGTGGAACGTGAACCTGCTGCCAAGGTGACAGGAACCAATAAGGATGACAGTTCAGTGAAGGCACCGGTGAAAAAAGCTGACAATAAGGTATATCCCAATGACCCATGTCCATGCGGTTCCGGGAAAAAGTATAAGCAGTGTTGCGGACGCAAACTAGTATAGTATTTTTATGAGATTGGAGTCCGCTCCCTTTTTCGGGAACGGACCCCAATTTTATATTTATAAAATCAAAAATCGAAAGTGGGTGACACAGTGGTAGAATTAGATCAGTACAAATACGAATTATCGACGTATGAAAAACCATTAGTGGAAGTGAGGGATTCACTTTGACTTAGATAACAAGTTAAAGCGAATTGATGAGTTAGACAAGTCAATGGAAGAACCTGGTTTCTGGGAAAATCCGGAAAAGTCAGGAAAGATCGTCCAGCTGGCTAAGAATTTAAAAGATACCGTACTAACCTACAAAGAGTTGGAGCAGCAGTATGAAGACATCGGAGTCATGATTCAGATGGGCAATGAAGAAAACGATGCCTCCCTGATTCCGGAAATCGTCCAGATGCTTGCAGAATTGAAGGGAAATCTGGAGGAGATGCGCATTAATACGCTTCTTTCCGGTGAGTATGACAGCCACAACGCGATATTAAAACTCAATGCCGGAGCAGGCGGAACCGAATCCTGTGACTGGTGCAGCATGCTTTACCGCATGTTCTGCCGTTGGGCGGAGAAAAAGGGCTTTCAGACAGAAGTGCTTGATTATCTTGACGGAGATGAAGCAGGAATCAAATCCGTAACCATACAGATTAATGGTGTCAATGCGTTTGGTTATTTAAAATCAGAAAAAGGTGTGCACCGTCTGGTGCGTATTTCCCCGTTTAATGCGGCTGGAAAGCGTCAGACTTCCTTTGTATCCTGCGATGTTATGCCGGATATTGAAGAGGACCTTGATGTGGATATTAACGATGAGGATTTAAGAATTGATACTTATCGCTCCAGCGGAGCAGGCGGACAGCATATCAATAAAACCTCATCTGCCATCAGAATCACTCATCTGCCATCAGGTATTGTCGTGCAGTGCCAGAATGAGCGGTCTCAGTTCCAGAACAAGGATAAGGCGATGCAGATGTTAAAGGCCAAGCTTTATCTGTTAAAGCAGCAGGAGAATGCAGAAAAGCTTTCTGGAATCCGTGGAGATGTAACGGAGATCGGCTGGGGAAACCAGATACGTTCCTATGTACTTCAGCCTTATACGATGGTGAAAGACCATAGGACCAATTCAGAGACTGGCAATGTAAACAGCGTCCTTGATGGAGCGCTAGACCAGTTTATGTATGCATATCTTCGCTGGTTAAGCACCGGGGCAAAAGTCGGTGAGGATTCAGCAGAAATCTAGTTATTTCATGCATTTTTTTAAAAACCGAATAAAATAAACACAAAAATAGTTGCATACCATGCATAAATATGATAATATCTTCCCTATGAGCACAGGTGTATTCCTGATGCGGACACAGAAGGGAAGATATTTTTTTATGGAAGATAAAAGTAAATATTTTGTGGTAAAGCAGAAAGCGGTACCTGAAGTATTGCTGAAAGTTGTTGAGGCAAAAAAATTACTGGAATCGGAACGGGTTATCACCGTACAGGAGGCAACTGACCGTGTGGGGATCAGCCGCAGTTCCTTTTATAAATACAAAGATGATATCTTTCCGTTTTATGACAATGCCAAAGGAAAGACCATTACACTGGTTATGCAGATGGATGACGAACCTGGTCTTCTTTCGGATTTGCTTCATGTGGTAGCTGTGTACCGTGCGAATATATTAACCATTCATCAGAGTATTCCGGTCAACGGCGTTGCCACCCTTACATTAAGTGTGGAGGTTCTTGAAACAACAGGCAATGTTTCAAAGATGGTTGAGGATATAGAAGAAAAGGATGGAGTCCACTACGTAAAAATTTTAGCCAGGGAGTGAGAATATGATGAATGTTGCAGTTATGGGCTATGGTACCATCGGATCAGGAGTTATTGAAATTCTGGAAAAGAACAAAGATATAATTGCCAGACAGACCGGCGACTCGGTGAATGTGAAATATATTCTTGATTTAAGAGAATTCCCCGGTACTCCGATCGAAAAGAAGATTGTTCATGATTTTTCCGTCATTGAGAAGGATCCGGAAGTATCCATGGTAATTGAAACCATGGGAGGTTTGAATCCGGCCTATCCCTTTGTAAAAGCAAGCCTGCAGGCAGGTAAGCATGTGGCCACCTCCAACAAGGCTCTGGTTGCAGCATACGGAACGGAACTTTTAAAAATAGCAGAAGAGAATCAGGTTAACTTTCTCTTTGAGGCAAGCGTGGGAGGCGGTATTCCCATTATCCGTCCATTGTATACTTCACTTGCCGGTGAAAAAATTGAAGAAATTACTGGCATTTTAAATGGTACCACCAACTACATACTGACCAAGATGGACAAAGCTGGAGAGACCTTTGAGGAGGCACTGAGCAAAGCCCAGGAACTGGGATATGCAGAGCGCAATCCTGAGGCAGATGTGGAAGGACATGATACCTGCAGGAAAATTGCCATTTTAACAGCACTGGCTACGGGACACGAAGTGAATTACGAGCATATTTATACAGAAGGGATTACTAATATAACGGATGTGGATTTCCACTATGCCGACGCTCTTGGTACTTCTGTTAAATTGTTTGGATCCAGCAGAATCAGTGATCATGGAGTTCATGCGTTTGTAGCTCCGGTCATGATTGGAAAGGAACATCCGCTGTATTCCGTAAACGATGTATACAACGGCATTCTGGTAAAGGGAAATATGCTGGGCACTTCCATGTTTTACGGAAGCGGGGCAGGTAAGCTTCCTACAGCCAGCGCCGTTGTGGCTGATATTATTGAAGCCCTTAAAAACTCAGGTCATCCTGTGAAAATGGGCTGGGATGGAAACAGTTTGAAGATCTCTTCTATGGACAGCGTTTCCTTCCGGTATTTTGTAAGAATCAAGGGAATTGCAGCAAAACGTCTATCTGAAGCAGAAGCTGCTTTTGGCAAGGTAGAAGTAACGGAACTGGACCATATGGATGAATTCGCAGTCATTACAGAGATTATGACTGAGGAAGAGTACAGTTTAAGAGCGAAAAAGCTGTCAGGAATCAGACAGCGCATCCGCGCAGAAATTTAATTTTCTCCAGGAGGCATCAATGTTAGTTGTTAAAAAATTTGGCGGTAGCTCCGTCGCAGACAAAGAAAGAATATTCAATGTAGCAAAACGCTGCATCGAGGATTATGAAAAAGGCAATCAGGTAGTTGTGGTTTTATCCGCTATGGGAAAGACGACGGACGGTCTGATCGCCAAAGCCCATGAGATAAATCCAAATCCACCTAAAAGAGAGCTGGATATGCTTCTGGCAACCGGAGAGCAGGTGAGTGTGGCACTGATGTCTATGGCCATAAACGCTCTTGGTGTACCGTCTGTATCTTTAAATGCGGCACAGGTTGCCATGCATACCTCCTCGGCTTACGGGATGGCCAAATTAAAGAAAATCGATTCGGAGCGGATTCAGCATGAACTGGAAGCGAAGAAGATCGTTATTATCACAGGTTTTCAGGGTATTAATAAATATGACGATCTAACAACCCTTGGCAGGGGAGGATCAGATACTACAGCCGTGGCGCTGGCTGCCGCTCTGCATGCGGATGCATGCGAGATTTACACAGATGTGGACGGAGTCTATACAGCAGATCCCCGGATCGTTCCCAATGCCAGAAAACTCTTGGAGGTTTCCTACGATGAGATGCTTGAGTTTGCCTCTCTGGGAGCCAAGGTGCTTCATAACCGTTCGGTAGAGATGGCAAAACGCTATGGAGTGCAGCTGGTCGTACGGTCAAGTCTGAATAGAGAAGAAGGTACCATCGTCAAGGAGGAAACAAAATTGGAAAGAATGCTGGTGAGCGGAGTTGCCGCGGATAAAAATGTAGCCCGTATTTCAGTAATCGGGGTCAAGAATGAGCCTGGAGTGGCATTTAAAATCTTTAATCTTCTGGCAAAGCACAATATTAACGTTGATATCATTATCCAGTCCATTGGCAGAGAAGAAAGAAAAGATATCTCCTTTACAGTGGCAAAGCAGGATTTAAAAGAAACCATAGATCTTTTAAACGAACACAGAGATGGGATTACAGCCCAGAATGTAACCTGTGAAGAGGATGTAGCGAAGCTTTCCATCATCGGAGCAGGAATGACCAGTAATCCGGGAGTCGCTGCAAAGATGTTTGAAGCACTTTACAATGCCAATATTAATATCAAGATGATTGCAACATCTGAAATAAGGATTACGGTTCTAATCCACGAAGAGGACGTTAACCGGGCGATGAGAACGGTTCATGATGCCTTTGATCTTGCAGATTAAACGAAGGTGGAACGAATGATCTGGTTAGAAAAAATTTGGAAAATAGGATCCGTCTGTATCTTTCATTCCCTTACCGGGCTATATTGTCCCGGCTGTGGTGGAACCAGAGCAGTGCGGACTTTGTTACAGGGGGACCTGCGGATGAGTGTTCAATATCATCCGCTGGTCCTTTATACTGTTTTTGCTCTTGTTATTGATGCCAGCATCAGAGTTCTGACAAAAAAAAGAGAGCACCCGTTCGATCATAAAAAAAGGGAACGGATACTCATTCTTATTGGAGCTGCAATTGTAGTTATAAACTGGATTTTTAAGAATTATATGCTAGTGATAAAAGGAATAGATCTTCTGCCGCCATTAAAATAAATTAATTTCCAACGCCGCCCGTCGGCATCAGTGCCTGGGTGGTTGCTTCAAAAACCTGTCTGAAATACAGCCCTAAAGGGGTGTTAGTATCCATGACATCATAGACAAATATAATGAATAATGCCAGCAAAAGGCCGCAGACAGCAGATATTATGGAAAGGATCAGTCCCAACTGGGCCTGATGAGTGAACGGTTTTCCCTTCTTTGATAATAGGGCAAGAGCGATGCCTGTCAGACCAAAAATAAGACCTGCCGGCAGATTCCAGATGCTGAATAAGGGAAGACAGTCTGTAAGCAGTCCCAAACCGCCTAAAAGGACAGACCAGAATGCAAAGAACGAACCTGTATTCGGAGTTTGCGGAAGCATTCCTTTATTGCTGTTATAATTTTCTCCCATTGGTGTTTACCTCGTTTGCGTATAGTACAGAAGGGCATCCAGGATTTTCCTGATCTGAATCTGTATTTTATGATTGTAGCACGAAAAGACCGCGGTGTCCAGACGGGTATTGCATAACGGGGAATGATGAATTATAATAGTTGGATTGAACCAACTATGAAAAATAAGAGGTACAGCATGGATATAATAAAGATTTTGCAGGAAGAACTTTCCATTTCCAAAAACCAGGTGGAAGAAACAATCAGACTTATTGATGAGGGGAATACCATTCCTTTTATAGCAAGATACCGAAAAGAGGTAACCGGTTCTTTAAATGATGAAGTTCTGCGTAACTTAGACGAGAGACTTCGTTATCTAAGGAACTTAGAGGAGCGAAAACAACAGGTACTATCATCCATCAGAGAACAGGACAAGCTGACAACCGAACTGGAAAAAAAGATTCTGGAGGCTCAGACACTGGTAGCAGTGGAAGATTTATACCGCCCTTATAAGCAGAAAAGAAGGACAAGAGCTACCATTGCCAAAGAAAAAGGTTTAGAGCCTTTCGCAGATTTGATTGTTCTTCAGATGATGAAGACCCCACTTCTGGAAGCTGCATCGGATTATATTTCAGATGAAAAAGGGGTTACCACTGCCCAGGAGGCAGTGGATGGAGCAAAAGACATTCTGGCAGAGCGGATTTCCGATCAGGCGGAATACCGCACTTATATCCGGAACGCAACCATGAACCAGGGAATTCTTTTATCAACTGCAAAGAATGAACAGGCAGAATCTGTATATGAGATGTACTATAATTATGAAGAACCATTAAAGAAGGCGGCGGCCCACCGAATTCTAGCCATTAACAGAGGCGAAAAGGAAAAGGTCCTGACTGTAAAGGTTCTGGCCCCGGAAGAAGTGATTCTTCGTTATCTGGAAAAACAGGTAATCACCCGGGACAATCCAATTACTTCTCCTATATTAAAGGAAGTCGTAATGGACAGCTATGACCGTCTCATTGCACCGGCAATTGAGCGGGAAGTACGAAACGATTTAACGGAACAGGCTGAAAACGGAGCGATCCGTGTATTTGGTAAAAATTTAGAGCAGCTTCTGATGCAGCCTCCCATTGTAGGAAGAGTTGTTCTTGGCTGGGATCCGGCTTTTCGTACCGGATGTAAGCTGGCAGTGGTTGATGAGACAGGAAAAGTACTGGATACCGTTGTAATTTATCCCACCGCGCCTCAAAACAAAGTGGAGGAAGCCAAGACTGTAGTAAAGAAGCTGATTAAAAAATACGGAATTTCCCTGATTTCCGTGGGAAATGGAACTGCCTCTAGAGAATCGGAAGCCATCATCGTGGAATTGTTAAAAGAGATCCCGGAGCCGGTTCAGTATATTATTGTAAACGAAGCCGGAGCTTCTGTTTATTCCGCCAGTAAGCTGGCAACAGAAGAATTCCCTAATTTTGATGTAGGTCAGAGAAGTGCAGCCTCTATTGCCAGAAGACTGCAGGATCCTCTTGCAGAACTGGTGAAGATTGATCCCCAGTCCATTGGAGTGGGCCAGTACCAGCATGATATGAATCAGAAACATTTGAGTGAAGCA
The DNA here is from genome assembly GCA_029256305.1 of Lacrimispora sp. Taxonomy (GTDB): domain Bacteria; phylum Bacillota; class Clostridia; order Lachnospirales; family Lachnospiraceae; genus Lacrimispora. The sequence continues at coordinate 9,215 of JAQSYE010000106.1, forward strand.
TTACAGGGGGTTGTGGAAGATAGCGTGAATAAAGTTGGCGTGGATTTAAACACGGCTTCAGCCTCTCTTTTGGAATATATATCCGGTATCTCAAAGCCCATCGCCAAGAATATTGTAATTTACCGCGAGGAGAACGGAGCCTTTGGAAGCAGGAGCCAGCTGTTAAAAGTTGCCAAGCTGGGACCAAAAGCATATGAACAATGCGCCGGTTTTATGAGAATCCAGGGAGGAAAGAATCCCCTTGACTTAACAAGCGTTCATCCAGAATCCTATGATGCCGCGAAAAAGCTGCTGAAGAAGCTGGGATACGAGGCCAAAGAGCTGATGAACGGAGGATTAAACGGAATCAGTAAAAAGATTCTTAACTATAAAGAACTGGCTGAAGAATTAGAGGTTGGTGAAATCACCCTTCGTGATATAGTAAAGGAACTGGAAAAGCCTGCAAGAGATCCCCGTGACGAGATGCCAAAACCAATACTACGCACTGATGTCATGGATATGAAGGATTTGCAGCCAGGGATGGTATTAAAGGGAACCGTGAGAAATGTAATCGACTTTGGTGCTTTTGTTGATATTGGCGTTCACCAGGATGGACTGGTTCACATTTCCCAGATATCGGACAAATTTATTAAACACCCGTTAGAAGCCGTCAGCGTGGGAGATATCGTCGAAGTGAAAGTAATCAGCGTAGATCTGCCCAAAAAGAGGATTGCTCTTACCATGAAATTCTAAACAGGTACAGCTTACCGCTGTATAAAAGGAGGAAAATGTGGAACAAAAAAATCCGCTTATATTAGATGTGAAACTGACTGCAAAAGATCTCTGGAAATTCTCCTTGTACCACTCATATAAGGGATTCCAGGGAGTCTTCAGTTTCCTTTTCAGTGCCGCAGCGTTATATGTACTGCTTGCAACCTGGACAACAGCAACTCTTTCCTACCGGATACTTATGATTGTCTGTTCGCTTATGTTTACAGTCTGGCAGCCTTTTGTTCTCTATATGAAGGCAGCAAAACAGGCAAAAAGATCTGTAATTCATGACGGTATGACCCTCTCATTTTCAGCAGAAGGGATTGTGGTAACCCAGGGGCAGGAGAAGCTGGAATTACTATGGAAAGATGTGATGGCGGTTAAGAGAGTCGGAAAGATGTTAATTATCTATATGGACCGAATCCATGCCTATCTGCTTCCGGATTCTGTTGCAGGCGAGAAGGCGCCAGAAATAACTGCATTAATGAAAGAAAATATGCCTCCTGAGAGGCGAAAGAGGATATAAGTGATGGTAATAGAAAGCTGGAAACCAGAAGAGACCTTTAAACTGGGAAAGAAACTGGGAGAGGAAGCGTCCCCTTCCACCGTATTTTGCTTAAATGGGGACCTTGGAGTAGGAAAGACTGTTTTCACCCAGGGGTTTGCTGCCGGTCTTGGCATTACAGAACCGGTGGACAGCCCTACATTTACCATAGTGAAGCAGTATGACGATGGACGTCTGCCATTCTACCATTTCGACGTATACCGGATTGGCGATGTCAGTGAAATGGACGAAATCGGTTATGAAGATTGCTTTTACGGAGAAGGCGTTACGTTAATTGAATGGTCCGGACTGATCGAAGAGATTCTTCCGAGACAGGTTGTTACAGTAACAATTGAAAAAGATTTACAAAAAGGATTTGACTACAGAAAAATTACCGTGGAGGGAATATAAATGAACATATTAGGAATTGAAAGTTCGTCTCTTGTTGCATCTGTTGCCCTTCTTTCGGATGACATACTGACTGCAGAATACACGGTAAATTTTAAAAAGACCCATTCCCAGACTCTGCTCCCCATGCTTGATGAGATTGTGTCCATGACCGGAGTCAGCTTAGAAAACGTAGATGCCATCGCAGTTTCTGCAGGACCCGGGTCATTTACCGGGCTTCGGATCGGTTCTGCCACAGGAAAAGGACTGGGCCTGGCACTGAAAAAGCCGCTTATTTCTGTTCCTACAATAGACGCCATGGCGTATCAGTTCTATGGCTGTGCTTCTATTATATGTCCAATTATGGATGCCAGAAGAAACCAGGTCTATACCGGCATATATGACAACCGGAATGGCTTCCTAATAATTAAGGAATCTTGTGCCATGGATATCAGAGATTTAATCGATGAGTTAAATTCTATGGGAGAGCGTGTGATTTTTTCAGGAGACGGTGTTCCGGCTTATAAAGAAAGTATAGAAGAATTTATGAAAGTTTCATATGAATTTGCTCCAGCACATTTAAACAGACAGCGTGCAGGTGCTGTGGCGGCTTATGGAGCGCGCCTGTTCCTGGAAGGAAAGACGGTTACCGCAGCGGAGCATGCCCCCGACTATCTGAGAAAGCCTCAGGCAGAGCGTGAGAGAGAAGAGGCATTAAAAGGAGAATAAGATGGTTCATGAAATGGTACCAGAGGATCTCTCCGGTGTTCTGGAAATAGAAAGGCAGTGCTTTTCTGATCCATGGTCCTATGAGATGATTGAAAAGGGGATAAAAGGCAGTCTTGATACCTGGCTGGTACTTTGGGAAGAAGGCGTAATGGGATACTGCGTATTTCGGACAGTTGCAGATGAATGCGAGCTGCTTCGGATTGCAGTCCGCTCCGAATTTAGGGGGAGGGGCCTTTCCAAGAAACTTATGGACCAGATGGTTTTTTATTCCAGACAAAAAGATGTAAAATCCATATTTTTAGAGGTCAGGGAAAGCAATGACCGGGCAAAAAACCTTTATAGATCCTATGGTTTTGTGGAGGAGGGGGTAAGAAAACATTACTACCTTAATCCGTGTGAAAATGCAGTCATTATGGTCTGTCGCGATATTTGAAACATTTACCACTAAAAATAAGGCATAACACCGTATATAATGTAGGGGTATCCAGTAGGGATGCCCTTTTTTCTATCCTGGTGTGCAGGAGGCGGAAATAAGGGATTTCTCTGGAAAATGTGAAAAAGGAACGCCTTGCAGGCATACCATTATGCCCGGAAAGAAAAGCATGGGCGGTAAAAGGAAAGGTGAGAGTAA
>JAQSYE010000107.1 GCA_029256305.1 Lacrimispora sp.
ACTGGGAAGCTTACTTGAATCACTTACAGCCAGGCGGACCCTTTATTATGGAATTGTTCAGCGAATCCGGTGAAACAATTCAGGTGACAGATGTTTACCTGGGGGAGGTATTCATCTGCAGCGGCCAGTCCAATATGGAACTGCCAATGAACCGTGTAAAGGATCGGTATCCCATGGAGTTTGATAAACAGAGGGATCCCAGATTTCGGCTGTATAAAGTAAAAGAAAACTATGAATTTCAGGCTCCTTTAAAGGATCATCTGGAAGCTTCGTGGAAGGAGTGTTCTCCTGAGACCATTGGAGAATTTTCCGCGGGTTTGCCTGCTTCTCCTTTTGAAATTTCACTACTTTCATACAAAAAGTCCCGTTCAGGCCAATAGCCAAACGGGACTTTTTGTGTAGATTAGAGAGAGACAGGAAGATACAGTTCCAGATAATGAATGGTTTTATTTAAATCACCTTCCGTTTCTCTGCACTGTTCCGGAGCGCAACCCATGACGGGGCCGCTGTACGCAGTTCCTGTCAGAGAATAACCCTGCTCTTTTGCCCAGCAGGCAGCCTTTAAAATCTTCTGTTCATCTGGGACAAGGGAACCAGACGCAATAATGGTGTAAACACAGGTTTCCCATTTAAGGGCAGGAAAGTTTTTAAGATCAGGATTCAGCCTCATGATTGAGGATGTTTCTTCTGAAAGAAGAAAGAATTCGTCCTGGAGTTTTGCGTGATTGTCCTTTATTATGTACTCTTGGAATGGAGCACATAAGTCAGGAATTCCAAGACGGTTGATCTCTTCGCTGTTCTTGATCCTGTAATGGGAGAGAAGCGGTCTGGTCTGGTATCGGTCCAGACCCTGCTTCACGTTATCATAAGTAATTTTCAACAGATTTAAATGCACCAGTGACTGCCGGTGAAGTTCCAGCTGTTGTTTCTCTTCTGTAATTTTTTTCTGAATCATGGAGCGGCTTGAATGAATGGAACTCTTATAAAGAATCCGCTCAATGTCTTCCAGGCTGAAATTAAGTCTTCGGTAATACATAATGCTTAACAGCCTTCTGATGTCATCATACGTATAGCTTCGGTAACCATTTTCCTCTTTTTTCGGTTGTATGATACCCTTCTTTTCATAAAAGCGAAGTGTATCGCGGCTTAAACCTAACCGAAGGGAGACTTCTCCAATGCTGTACTTCTTCATGCTAATTCCTCGCGTTCAGTCTGTTATTGCCATTGTTATTTTATCACAGATGCAGATAAATTTCCCTTACAGTTTTCTTTCTATGCTTACGAAATACTAACAGAATCTATACAATTCCAATGGAGTAGAGCTCCAGCCAGTAATTAATCTGAAGAAGGTAGGCGAGCATCTGGGGTCCTGCCATCAGCTGGCCGTACCAGGGTTTTCCATAATCGGAAGGTCTTGACAGAAAGTGTTCCAGTTTGTTTTTATCAAGAAATTCCATAACCGGGGCTTTGCCATCTGCCATCATTTCCCTAACCCTTGTTATGAGCAGCGCTTCATAATTGGTATCATAAGTTTTGGGATAAGGGGATTTTTTGCGGAAAAGAATTTCCTCCGGTAAAAGTCCTTTCCCTGCCTGGCGGAGAAGATTCTTCACTACGCCGTCTCTTGTCTTCATATCCCAGGGAACATTCCACACGTATTCAATAATCCGGTGGTCCGCAAAGGGAACTCTGGCTTCCAGCCCGGAGTACATGCTGCCCCGATCCATACGGTTTAGAAGTGTCTGCATAAACCAGCGTAAGTTCAGATAGGAAATTTCCCGCCGCCGTGCTTCGGTGGGACTGTCTTCCGCAAACACCGGAGTCTCGGCCACTGACTTTTCATAGGTCTCCGTCACATATTCATCCATATTTAAATACGTTAGAAATTCGTCATTCAGCAATGACTTCCGTGGCTGCAAATCCATGGTCCAGGGGAACGCATGGGCTTTGAAGCAGTCTTCTCTATGAAACCATGGATAACCGCCAAAGATTTCATCTGCACATTCGCCGGTTAAAGTCACCTTATTATAAGGCTTCACCATGGAGCAGAAATGAAGCATGGAAGAATCAATGTCCCCCATAGCGGGCAAATCATGGGCCATAACCGAATCGTAGAGCCGGTCTGCCTGAGTTCGATTATCGCACTCCAGATAGTGATGGTCTGAATCCAGAAACTTTACCATCAGATCCACAAACGGGCGGTCCTGTGAAGGCTGAAAAGCACTGGCTTTAAAATACTGATCGTTGTTTACAAAATCAAAGGAAAAGGTATTCAGCCTTCTGCCCTGTTTTTTCAGTTCTGCGGCACAGACTGCGGAAACAATGCTGGAATCCACACCTCCGGATAAGAAGGTGCAGATGGGCACGTCAGAAACCATCTGCCGTTTAATGGAGTCGGTGACTAAAAAAGCAGTTTTCTCAATGGTTTCCTCGTAGCTGTCCTCATGAGGATGGCTTTCAAGCTTCCAGTAGGATTTTAAATGAAAGCCATCCTGAGAGCAAAGAAGCATATGCCCCGGCAGCAGTTCCTTCATGTCTTTAAAGACTCCGCATCCCGGAGTGCGGGCAGGCCCTATGGAGAAAATTTCGTTTAATCCTTTTCGGTCCAGTAATGGACGGATATTCGGATAGGCGAAAACCCCTTTCAGTTCTGATGCGAATACAATCTCATCATCCCGTACGGTATAAAACAAGGGCTTTACACCAGCGCGGTCCCTGCATAAGCAGAGGCATTCCCGGTATGGGTCCAGTATGGCGTAGGCGAAGATCCCGTTGAGCTGTCTGGCAAAATCAGGACCATATTCCATGTAGCCGGTAAGGATCACTTCCGTGTCACAGGTAGTTGAAAAAGAATGCCCTTTTCTGATTAAATCATTGCGAAGCTCTTCTGTATTGTAAATCTCTCCATTATATACAATGCCAAAGGTCTTCCCTGACTCTGTTTTTTTCATGGGCTGGCTGCCGTTTGTTAAGTCAATGATGGATAACCGGGCATGTGACAGTCCTCCATGTTCAAATAGCCAGGTACCGGAAGCATCTGGTCCCCGGTGGCGTTGAATGGCAGCCATATCCTCCAGTATGTGACTGTAATAGGATTTATCTTTTAAGTAATCCCGGTTTGGGTTATAGAATCCGGAAATTCCACACATAATGATTCCTCCTTTGGGTGAATCGTCTATAAGAGAAAACAGGCTACAAGGAACGTCGCGGCGAATCCGATAAAAACGGGCAGCAGATTTTTTCTGGCAAGCTCCAGAGGGTTGACACTACATATGGCGGCAACAGGTATCAGTCCCCAGGGAACGATAGTGCCTCCCCCAACATAGATCGCGGTGATCTGTCCAAGAGATGCTAAAATGGGGACAGAGGCGTTTACGGCAGAGCCCAAAGTCCCGGCAAGAGCGCCGGTAAGCGGAAGCCCGGAAAATCCAGACCCATCAAGGCCGGTCAGACTGCCTACAGCCATCTGCAGGATTGCAGCCATATATTTATTAAGGGGCGTATTACGGGCCAGCCAGATCGCCCAGTCATTTAAAATCCCCCTTTGAAACTGATCCCCTAAAATATGAGAAATCCCGTTTCCTCCCAAAAAGAAAAATGCCCCGATGACGATAACGGGAGCGAAGATGCGTATAGCAAAAAGGAAACCGTCGGTTACATAGATGGTGACCTTTTCCAGAGCATGACTTCCAAAGCCTGTGAATGCGCCGATACACATAATAAGGACTGCAGTTCCGGAAACCAGGCTGGTGGCATCGCCACCTTTTAAATCAAAGACAAGCATCAGTACGATATCGGCGGCAAATAACAGTGGGGTCACAAATGCCATGATGATGCCTGAAAGTCCTGGCCGGGGATGGGGATTTGTATCCTGTATGCTCACCTGGTTGCAGCAGGCAGAGATTTGTTTCCTATTTAACAGATATGCGCAAACAGTGGTGACAATGCCCATTACAAGGAAAAGAGGGCGGCCTTTTGTTAAAATATCCGAAGAAGAAATGGAAGCGGCCCCTGCGGAAATGGAAGGGGCTCCCTGAATCACCAGGTCATAACTTAAGGCAAAACCATGTCCGAATAAGTTCATTGCCATGGCGGCTGCCAATGGATCCAGGCCGGCTTTTAAGGCAAAAGGAAGCATAATGGCGCCGATTAAAGCAACAGAAGGAGAGGGCCAGAGAAAAAGGGAGAAAATAAACATGGTAACGCCCAGAATCCACCAGGTAACCGAAGGAGATTTCATAACCTTAGCCATGGGAATCATCATGATGTAATCACTGCCTAAATCCTTTAAGCATTTTGACAAAGCGGTAATTAAAGCGATGGTTGCAATAATTTCCGTAAATTCCTTCGTTGCAAATACAATGGCTTTAAATACAGTCATAATTCCGCCGGTTACAGATCCAAGTCCCACAAGGCCAATCAGGAACAAAAAGGCAATGCAGACCAAAGGAGTATCCCGCCGTAAAATCATCACTGTGAGTATTGTAAGAACGCCGATTAAATAAAGATAGTGCATGGGCGTAAGCACCAGATTGGTATCAATCATAGGAATCACTCCTGGGGAATAATATAATCTATTGTATGAAGAAGGGGAACGGCCAGTGTGATTTTTTAAGAGGAACTTGAATTTTTCAGTTCAGCCTCTTATACTGGATTTAATAAAGGAGATATCTTATGCAGATTATTTCGGTTCACATTAAGAATTTTAAGTCGATTGAGGACATGGAGATCACTGACATTGAAAATGCCCTGATCCTGGTAGGAAAGAACAATACCGGTAAAACAGGAATCCTGGATGCCATAAGGGCGGCGGCCAATGCCTATGATGTGACAAAAGAGGACTTTAATGAGAGAAAACAAAAGATCGAGATTATCATGACTCTGGCAATCACCCAGGAGGATTTAGAATTATTTCACCGTGCGGGAATTGTCAGCCAGTATAAGCGGTTTGAAACCTGGCTCCACGATTTTATGACAAAGCTTCCTTCTTTCCAGGATGGAAAACTGTCCTTTACCTGTCAGGCCAGCTGGAACGGCGAAACCAGGTTTTTTGATGGTTATCATAGGAATAACCGGTATATCAAAGAGGTCATGCCCCGGCTGTACTACATTGATTCCCAAAGAGAATTGAATCAGTTTCAGAATGATCTCCTGCTTTTTCAGGAAGATGACCAGCTTTCCAGGTTAAGAAATCACGTCTGCATCTTTGACAGCGCCAGAGAGTGCAGCCAGTGTTTTCAGTGTATTGGGCTGATTAATCAGAAGAAGCCGGAAGAACTGGCGGTGTATGAGACAGCCAAGCTTTTAGAGTATAAGATGTATCAGCTGAATTTAAATGATTTTGCTGCCAGAGTCAATGAAAATTATAAAAAAAACGGAGGTTATGAAGAGATCCGCTTTTCCATGATCTGCGATCCCAATGAGATGTTTAAGGTGACAGCAGAAACTTATCATGAGGAGCGGGAAAAAACAAGTCCCATCAGTAATTTAAGCAACGGCATGAGAAGTTTATACATGCTGTCCCTTCTGGAAGCATATACAGAGGATGGGAAGAGAATTCCCAATATCATCATTGTTGAGGATCCGGAGATATTTCTCCACCCCCAGCTTCAGAAGACTTCCAGTGAAATCCTGTACCGCCTGTCTAAGAAGAATCAGGTGATTTTTACCACCCATTCACCCAACATGCTGTTTAATTTCACCAGACGGCAGATCCGCCAGGTGGTTCTTGACCGGGGAGGGTACTCGGTGGTGAAGGAGAAGACGGATATCGATGTGATTCTTGATGATCTGGGGTATGGCGCCATTGATCTGTTAGGGGTAAGCTTTGTATTTATTGTAGAAGGGAAGCAGGATAAGAGCAGACTTCCTCTATTGCTTGAGAAGTATTATTCAGAGATTTATGACAAAGAAGGAAACTTATCAAGAATCTCCATTATAACCACAAACAGCTGTACCAATATCAAGACGTATGCCAATTTAAAGTATATGAATCAGGTTTATTTACGGGATCAGTTTTTAATGATTCGGGATGGGGATGGAAGGGATCCGGAGGAACTGGCAGGAGAACTTTGCCGGTATTACGATGAAAGGGGCAGGGAGGAGATTGACAGGTTGCCTAAGGTGACCAGAAGGAATGTTCTTATATTAAAATATTATTCCTTTGAAAACTATTTCTTTAATCCAAAAATCATGGAACAGCTGGAAATTGTGGAAAGCGAGGAAGCATTTTATCGGAAATTGTTTGAAAAATGGAACGAGTACCTTCACCGGTTAAAGAGCGGAAAACAGTTTCTGCAGGCAGTGGGAAAGAACATGGAAAGTCCGGAAGAATTAAAGGAGCATATGGAGGAGTTCAAAATATATATGCGTGGCCACAATCTGTTTGACATCTTCTACGGACCCTACAAAAAGCAGGAAGGAGAGATTTTAAGAAAGTATATTGAACTGGCTCCCAGAGAAGATTTTAAAGACATACTGGATGCGACGGACCAGTTTGTATATTTTGAAAACAGAAAAATGGAAAAATAAAAAAGGCAAGAAAGTGCTATTACTTGGACAAATAAAAGCACGCTTTTTTACGGCATCTATATTATAATCAGGGTAAGAGATTTTACCAGGAGGTATGAGGATGAATTATCTGATAGGGATCGATGTGGGAACATCGGCAACAAAGACCGTTCTGTTTGATGAGAAAGGACAGGTAGTGGTTTCTGCCACCAGAGAGTATCCGCTTTACCAACCAAGCAACGGTTGGGCGGAGCAAAAGCCGGAGGATTGGCGGGATGCAGTTCTGGAGACGATTTCCCAGGTAGTAAAGGAATCCAAAGTTTCAAAGGAAGATGTAAAGGGGATCGGTTTATCCGGTCAGATGCATGGTCTTGTCATGCTTGATGAGAAGAATGAAGTGATACGTCCCTCCATTATCTGGTGCGACCAGAGAACCGGTGCGGAGGTTGAGGATATGCTTTCCATCATGCCGAGAGAACGGTGGATTGAGATTACCGCAAACCCTCCATTAACCGGATGGACAGCAGCCAAGATTTTATGGGTAAAGAAGAATGAGCCGGAAAATTACAGCCGGTGCAGACATATTCTTCTGCCCAAAGATTATATAAGGTTTATCTTGACAGGAAACTACGCGACTGAGGTCTCTGATGCCAGCGGTATGCAGCTCCTTGATGTACCAGGCAGATGCTGGTCGGAAGAAGTGCTTGAGAAACTGGATATTGACCCTGCGTTTTTAGGAAAGGTTTATGAATCCTGCGAAGTGACCGGTACCGTTCTTGCAGAGGTTGCAGAAAGGACAGGTTTATCTGTCGAGACGAAAGTAGTCGGCGGCGCTGGAGATAATGCGGCAGCAGCAGTAGGTACCGGAGTCGTAAAGGATGGTACCGCGTTTACAACGATCGGAACCTCTGGTGTGGTATTTGCTCATAGCAGCCAGGTTACCATTGATCCAAAGGGAAGAGTGCATACGTGTTGCTGCGCCGTACCAGGTGCATGGCATGTGATGGGCGTTACCCAGGGAGCAGGTCTTTCTTTGAAATGGTTTAAGGATCAGTTCTGTGGGGATTATGTGGAGGAAGCAGAGAAAGAGAAGATTGATGTCTATGACATCATCAATAAAGAAGTTGAGAAGGTGGAAGCTGGAAGCGGACGTCTCTTATATCTTCCTTATCTGATGGGGGAGAGAACACCCCACCTTGATCCGGACTGCAGAGGTGTATTTTTCGGCCTTTCTGCCATACATACAAGGGCCAATATGCTGCGTGCCGTTATGGAGGGAGTTTCCTATTCCTTAAGCGACTGCAATGATATTTTAAAAGAAATGGGAATTGATGTGGAGCAGATGATGGCATGCGGAGGCGGAGGTAAAAGCCCGGTATGGCGCCAGATGCTTGCAGACATGTATCAGTGCAGTGTAAAAACGGTGGCTCAGACGGAAGGACCTGCTTTAGGTGTGGCCATTCTTGCAGGAGTTGGCTGCGGATTATATGAGAGCGTGGAGTCTGCCTGTGAGGCGCTGATCTGTGAAGATAAGTCCACGGAGCCTGATGCAGAGAAAGCAGATAAGTATAAGAAGTATCATCAGCTATACAAAAAGCTTTATGAGGATTTAAAAGGCAGTTACAAGATACTGGCAGGTTTATAATCATAGGCTTACCAACAGAAAGCAGGAGGATTGGAACATGCGTTTTTTTATTGATACGGCAAATGTTGAAGAAATCAGAATGGCAGATGAGATGGGAATTATATGCGGAGTAACCACAAATCCATCCCTTATTGCAAAAGAAGGACGTAATTTTAAAGAAGTAATTGCAGAGATTGCTTCCATTGTAGATGGTCCCATAAGCGGAGAAGTAAAAGCAACAACAACCGATGCAAAGGGAATGATCGAAGAGGGCAGGGATATTGCGGCGATCCACCCCAATATGGTAGTGAAGATTCCCATGACTCCGGAAGGCCTAAAGGCTGTTAAAGTTCTTCATTCCGAAGGAATCAAGACCAATGTTACTCTTGTATTTTCCTGTGCCCAGGCACTTCTGGCTGCAAGAGCAGGCGCAACTTATGTATCGCCGTTTTTAGGACGTCTGGATGATATTTCCATGCCGGGAATTGATTTAATCGGGGATATTATGGAGATTTTCCAGATTCATGGAATTGAAACCGAGATCATAGCTGCCAGTGTGCGCAACCCCATTCATGTGATTGACTGCGCAAAGGCTGGGGCAGATATTGCTACCGTTCCTTATAAGGTTCTTCTGCAGATGACAAGCCATCCATTAACAGATCAGGGAATCGAGAAGTTTAAAAAGGATTATCTGGCAGTATTCGGAGAATAGAGAAAAAGAGAGGGATTATCATGGGATTAGAGATAAAACCGGTAACGGATCCGGCTTTTGGTGCTTACGGAAAGATCGTAACGGGTTATGAAATTGGTGATCTTCTGGACAAGATGGAGAATACCCCACTTCCAGACGATGTGACGTACGTAGCCTCAGTACTGGAACTGGAAGCCCTTTCTGTCTGCAAAGAGATGGAGAGGAATTTATACGGACAGATGCCCATACAGGTGGGGTTCTGCAATGGTCACAATAAAAAATTAAATGCAGCGGAGTATCATAGAAATTCCGAGATTAATATTGCGGCCACTGATCTGGTGCTGATTCTTGGTAAACAGCAGGACATTACCCCGGATTACATCTATGATTCAGGCAAGATGGAGGCATTTCTGATTCCCAAGGGAACGGTAGTGGAGGTTTATGCTACAACACTTCATTATGCCCCCTGCCATACAGAGGAAGGTGGTTTCCGTTGTGTGGTAATTCTTCCCCAGGGAACCAATACCGATTTAACGCCTCTTGAAAAGGCGGTAAACAAAGAAGATGAGCTATTATTTGCAAAGAACAAATGGCTGATTGGACATGAGGAGGGCGGTCTCCCAGAAGAAGCTTATATCGGTATCACAGGAGAAAATCTTTCTATTTAAAGAATAGTAAAGTATGATGAGGCGAAAAAAGCCTTAAGATAACAGGAGGAGTCATAATATGAATAATATCCCGGAATTAAAAGTAGGTATCGTTGCAGTCAGCAGAGACTGTTTCCCAGAAACATTATCCGTAAACAGAAGAAAGGCTCTTGTTAAAGCATATGAAGCAAAGTATGATGGAGCTAATATTTATGAGTGCCCGGTATGTATTGTAGAAAGTGAGATACATATGGTGCATGCATTAGAAGATGTTAAGAATGCTGGCTGTAATGCACTTGTGGTTTATCTTGGAAACTTTGGTCCGGAGATTTCTGAAACCCTTCTTGCCAAGCATTTTGACGGTCCGGTTATGTTTATCGCTGCTGCAGAAGAAAGCGGAGACAGTTTAACCCAGGGCAGAGGAGATGCCTACTGCGGAATGTTAAATGCAAGTTACAACTTAAAACTGAGAAACATCAAAGCATATATCCCGGAATATCCTGTTGGAACCGCTGTGGAATGTGCAGATATGATAGAAGAATTCCTTCCAATCGCCAGATCTTTAGTAGGTCTTTCCAGCTTAAAGATTATCAGCTTTGGACCGCGTCCGTTAAACTTTCTGGCATGCAATGCGCCGATTAAGCAGCTTTATAATTTGGGCGTTGAGATTGAGGAAAACTCTGAACTTGATTTATTTGAAGCATTCAATAAACATGCAGGAGATCCAAGAATTGCTGATGTCGTAAAAGAGATGGAAGCAGAATTGGGTGCAGGTAATAATAAACCGGATATCCTTCCAAAGCTTGCTCAGTATGAGCTGACTTTATTGGATTGGGTAGAGCAACACAGAGGATATCGTAAGTATGTTGCCATTGCTGGAAAATGCTGGCCTGCATTCCAGACTCAGTTTGGATTTGTTCCCTGCTATGTAAACAGCCGTTTAACCGGAATGGGTATTCCTGTGTCATGTGAAGTTGATATCTACGGAGCACTCAGTGAGTTTATCGGTACCTGTGTAAGCTTAGATGCCGTAACCCTTCTTGATATTAACAATACAGTTCCGGATGATATGTATGAGGGAGATATTAAAGGAAAGCACGACTATACCCACCAGGATACTTTTATGGGATTCCATTGCGGTAATACCTGTTCCAGAAAGCTTTCTTCCTGTTCTATGAAATACCAGATGATTATGGCAAGAACGCTTCCTGAAGAAGTAACACAGGGAACGTTGGAGGGAGATATTCTTCCAGGAGACATCACCTTCTTCCGTTTACAGAGCACAGCAGATAACATTCTCCGCGCTTATGTAGCTCAGGGTGAAGTGCTTCCTGTAGCAACCCGTTCCTTCGGTTCTATCGGAATTTTTGCAATTCCGGAGATGGGAAGATTCTACCGTCATGTATTGATTGAGAAGAATTATCCTCATCATGGAGCGGTTGCATTCGGACATTATGGAAAGGCTTTATTTGAGATATTTAAATATCTTGGAGTGGAAGAGATTGGATTTAATCAGCCGAAGGGCATGCTTTATAAGACAGAAAATCCGTTTTCTTTATAATCCGGACGGAATCGATTTATTGTAATACAGAATAAAATAATGCAGGAGGAAAGCCATCCGTATAGGATTGGTCTTTCCTCCTTTTTATGATTTTTACAGCAAGAATCCAAGTTGTATCGAAATCTATCCAAGCAACATACATTACTATAGGCGTATCCCTATGAGCGCCTTATTGATACGATTGGAGGATTCTATATGCCTAACAATGCTCTTCAAATAGAATTAAATGCAGCGACAAGTGTAGCTTCCGGTGCAAATGTACTTTTTGATACAATTGTTTATCTATCTGGCAATATCACTTACAATCCTGCGACAGGAGTTATTACTTTCCTTGAAGCTGGAAGATATGTGTTTGATTGGTGGCTTGCAACACAGTCATCCCAATCGACAAATGGGACAGCCTTTGCATTATCCTCTTCCCAAGGAGATTTCTTAGAAGGTGCTTCACCAATAAAAACCGGTGAGGTAGTTGGCGTTAGTATTATTGAAGTAGCTGTTGCTCCCGTTACGGTTTCTCTGGTGAATATTAGCAATGCCACCGTATTCTTTTCCCAGGTAGTTCCGTTAAGAGGTACCTTGGTAGTAGTACAGGATGATTTAAGCGGAGCCGGAGTTACAGGAGACACAGGTCCGACAGGTCCGACAGGCCCGACAGGTCCAATTGGTCCAACTGGTGATACTGGTCCAACCGGAGCAACTGGAGCGACAGGTCCAATTGGTCTAACCGGAGATACTGGTCCAACAGGTCCCATTGGCCCAACGGGAGATACTGGCCCAACCGGAGCCACCGGCGCAACTGGAGATACCGGTCCAATTGGCCCAACCGGAGATACTGGCCCAACCGGCCCGACAGGAGATACCGGCCCCACCGGCCCAACAGGAGATACCGGTCCAATTGGCCCAACTGGAGATACTGGCCCAACCGGAGCCACCGGCGCAACAGGAGATACTGGTCCCATTGGCCCAACAGGAGATACCGGTCCAACCGGAGCCACCGGTCCAACTGGAGCCACTGGCCCGACAGGAGATACCGGCCCAACAGGCCCGACAGGAGATACCGGCCCAACAGGCCCAACGGGAGATACCGGCCCCACCGGCCCAACAGGAGATACCGGTCCAACCGGCCCGACAGGAGATACCGGCCCAACAGGCCCGACAGGAGATACCGGCCCAACAGGCCCAACAGGAGATACCCGCCCAACAGGCCCGACAGGAG
>JAQSYE010000108.1 GCA_029256305.1 Lacrimispora sp.
ATACGATACGAATGGTCCCTGTTGCAGTTAAAAGTTCTGTCTACAAATTTAACCTGAGGAACTCTTTTTTGCAGAAAAAATTCAAGTTCCTTTAAGACCAGATCCGTGTCACGAAACCGGACGGACTTATCAACAGAGGAAAGACAATAGCTGCAGGAAAACGGGCACCCACGGCTGCTTTCATAATAAACAATACGGTTTTCAAAACCAGCCATATCCTCATACAGAAAAGGAATTATACTTAAGTCAACTGCTGTTTTTAAAGGATTAACTGCCGGTCTTCCTCCTTTATCGCGGACAGCAGTGCCTTCAATTTCCGGAAAAGCTGTTTTATCCCACTTTGCAGTACCTCTCTGTTGGTCCAGATAGCAGCCAACCACCTTTTTAAAGGTTTCTTCCCCTTCTCCCATCATAATGCCGAAAACATGGGGCTCTTCTTCTAAAATCCTGGCGGCATCGTAAGACACCTCAGGACCTCCCAGCCAGATCTCCACATCAGGGAGAACTTTCGGAAGGTCCCGTACCAGTTCTAAAATATAGGAAATATTCCAGATGTAACAGGAGAATCCCACTGCATCCGGTTTTCTTCTATAAATATCGCTCAATATTTCATCCATTTGATTATTAATGGTATATTCTCCGATTTCTATCTGAAACCTTCCGTCACTAAGCTCCGGCTCTTTCAGCCATGTCTGGGCATAAGCCTTTAAACTGTACACTCCAGGATTGGAATGAATATATTTGGCATTCAGCGCCGCCAGTAAAAACTTCATATTAAACCTCGATCTCTATTTTTCTGCCGGATGGCTGATATTGATAATAGCGGACTCCTGCCGCGGAGGCATTCACTGCAGGTGTTCCCGCATACTTATCCGAACCGTATATAATGGTTTTAATTCCGGACTGAATGATTGCCTTTGCACATTCATTACAAGGGAAAAGGGTTACATAAAGTTTAGAGCCTTCCAGACTCCCTCCCCTGTAATTAAGAATAGCATTTAATTCACTGTGAGTGGAATAGAAATATTTGGCATTATAGGGATCCTCTGTCTCATTTTCTCTTCCCCATGGAAATTCATCATCGGAACAGCCCAGAGGAAAGCCGTTATAACCCATGGATAAAATCTTATTATCCTGACTGACGATACAGGCTCCAACCTGAGTGCTTGGATCCTTGGATCGTTTCCCCGACAAAACTGCCACTCCCATAAAATATTCATCCCAGGTGATATAATCTTCTCTTTTTCCTGTCATCTGTCCTGCACCTCTCTATCAAACTTTAATAATGTGGTAACCTGCCGCCTTGGTCAGCCGGTTCATGATTGCCTGTCCCAGATGATTTCTGGAAAAGCTCTCGGAAAATATATAGTCCGCATCTAAATCGTCAAACTCCCGTAAGACTGAATATAAATTGTGGGCGACCGACTCCTCTTTATGGCGACTGCCGATACTCCTTATGATGCCTTTTGGATATCGGTTAAATGTCTCATCGGTGCAGATCACGCCTACCCGGTGGCCCGCCTCCAACTTTTCCTCCGCCAGTTTATGAATGGCAGCCACCACAGCATCTTCTTCGCCCTCAACCAGCGTAAGATCTGCTTTGGGTGCATAATGCTTATACTTCATTCCTGGTGCTTTAGGTTTTACATCAGCCTTTAACGGTCCTGATGTAATGGCAGGATCCAGGCAGATTTCTTTTCCTAAAATTGCACAAGCCATCTCCTGGGTAACGGCACCCGGTCGCAGTATCATGGGCTCGTCTCCTGAAACATCGATAATAGTGGATTCCACGCCAATCCCCACAGCACCCCCGTCCACAATCATCTCGATTTTTCCGTTCATATCCTGCCATACATGATCAGCTGTGGTAGGACTTGGACGACCAGAGGTATTAGCACTTGGAGCTGCCACAGGAACTCCTGCCAGACGGATCAGGGCTTTGGCCGCAGGATCTGCTGGCATACGAACTGCCACAGTATCAAGTCCGCCAGTTGTCCCATAAGGAACAAGGCTGCTTTTGGGAAATATCAAAGTCAGGGGTCCGGGCCAGAATGCTTCCATCAGTTTTCTTCCATCCTCCGGAACTTCCGTCACCAGAGGAAGCAGATCGTCAAAATCTGCAATATGGGCAATGAGTGGATTGTCCGATGGTCTTCCCTTTGCCTCATAGATCTTTTTTGCGGCCTCTTCGTTTAAGGCATTGGCCCCAAGACCATACACAGTTTCTGTAGGAAAGGCAACAAGGCCGCCTTCCCTCAATATTTTTGCCGGTTCTTTCAGCTGTTCTAAATCCGGATTTACTTTGTCTTTTAATATAATTCGTTTTGTATTCATATACCTCTGCTCTTTTCTTTTCACTTCCATTTATCATATCACAGCGCACAAGCTCATGCAATGCTTTTACCCCTGACAAAACGGGCTTTTAGCACCCTTTACAAATAGCTGTTGTAAGTTTTTCTTATCAATGATACCATAATATCAGTATACTTTTAAAGAGGAGAAAAACATGGAACTGATGATACCGCAAAACTATGATCCCAAGCTCTCTGTCAGGGAAACCCAGGAAGCAATTAAATACATAAGGGACACCTTTCAAAAGGAACTGGGGAAGGAAATGAACTTAGAACGAATCTCTGCCCCCTTATTTGTAGAACGAAGCAGCGGATTAAATGATAATTTAAACGGCGTGGAACGCCCGGTGCAGTTTGATCTTTCAGGGGTTCCCGGGGAAACCATGGAAGTGGTACACTCCCTTGCCAAATGGAAACGCATGGCCCTTCACAAATATGGTTTTCAGCCCGGAGAAGGACTATACACAAATATGAATGCCATCCGAAGAGACGAAGATCTGGATAATCTTCATTCCTGTTACGTGGACCAGTGGGATTGGGAAAAGGTAATCACCAGGGAAGAAAGAAACGAGAACACGTTAAAAGAGACTGTAAAAGTCATATTTAAGGTTATCAAACACATGGAGCACGAAGTCTGGTATAAATATCCCCAGGCAGTTAAGAAACTTCCTGATGATATCACTTTTATCACCTCCCAGCAACTGGAGGACCTCTATCCGGAACTGTCTCCCAAGGAACGGGAGAATAGCATTACGAAAGAGCATGGCTGTGTCTTTCTCATGAAAATAGGGGATAAATTAGCCAGCGGAAAGCCTCACGATGGCAGGGCACCGGATTATGATGACTGGCAGCTCAATGGAGATATTCTTTTCTGGTTTGAACATTTAAGCTGTGCGTTAGAAATCTCAAGCATGGGAATCCGTGTAGATGAAACAGCCTTGTCAGAACAGTTAAAAAAAGCAGGGTGCGAAGACCGCAAAGAACTCCCCTATCACAAAATGCTTCTAAACGGAGAACTCCCCTATACCATCGGCGGTGGAATCGGACAATCCCGTCTCTGCATGCTTTTATTAGACCGGGCACACGTTGGTGAAGTTCAGGCCAGTATCTGGCCCGATAAAATGCGCGAAGAGTGCAGGAAGAATAAAATATTTCTTCTTTAATTTAAACATAGGAAGTGGATGCGATGAACGTATTTCTTTGTGATGACCAGGCAGCGTTTATGCATGAATTTGCAGATGATTTGGAAGGATATTTTCTTACCCGGAAAATACCCTTCCAGCTTTTCCTTTTTACAGCTGGAACAGAACTTCTTTCCTCTGTCATTGTGCCTGACCTTATTTTTTTGGATATAAAAATGGGAGAAGAATCTGGTCTGGAAACCGCCCAAAAGATCAGGGAGACCAATTCAAGGACAAAACTTATATTTCTTACTGCCTATAAACAATATGTGTTTCAGTCCTTTGATGTGGATGCCTCTCATTATCTCATTAAACCAGTAAACAGACAAAAGCTTGATCATGTACTGGATCATATAATCAGACAGCTTAATCCCTTAAAAGAACCGCCCATTATAGTAAAATCCGGTCAGAGTACCCTATGTATTTCCTGCTCCGATCTTTTATATATTGAAGTAAATAATAAAACAGTAACGCTTCACAATGAAAATGACACAACAGAATTTCCCGGTAAGCTGGAGGCAGTTGAAAAGAACCTTCCCGCACGTTTCTATCGGTGCCACAGAAGTTACATTGTCAACATGGATTATATTGTCCGATTTGACAGAATGGATCTTCATCTTGCCAACGGAGAAATCGTTCCGGTAAGCAAACGAAAATACCAGGATTTTTCCAGTACCTTTCTTAAATATATGAAAAAGGAGGCATTGCTATAATCCTTCTCCTTTTCACTACTTACATAAATTATCGTTTCTTCAGTCAAATGTTGAAATGCCGATACAATCAGGTTTTAACTTTTATTGGTGTTGCCATTTTTAATGAAGCCTCCAATTTTATCAACATTAATTGTGGACTATACCGCATTTTTCCACAGGAACTGTTTTATTTCCTCACTTCACTTATAATGATCTGGAGTTTATTCCAGGGCAGCGCCGGGAAAAAGGTAATGGTCGCTATTTTTACTGACGGGCTGGGATATACCTGCAATTTTGTTTTTCTGCCTTTGATTCAATATGTGAGCAAAAACATCATTGATCAGCCATCGATTTATGATCTGGCTTACAAACTCTGTGATATTTTAACTATTCTGCTTAATTCAGCCATCTTGGAATGGGTGGGCAGAAAATGCCGTAATCTACATGGCGAGATTACCATGACAGAAAATCTGTTTCTCCTGATCTTATGTTTTTTCACCAGACAGACCGTTATTTACTACGGTTTAAACCAGTTTCAATACAACAACACGCTGATTTCAAACCTGGCTGCAACCGGGGTGGCAGTGGGTGGCGTTTCGCTGATTACTTTCTCTTCCTACTATGCAGATCGGAAGCTAAGTTTACTGCTTGCAAACGAAAAAAATATAATATTGGAAAAGCGGATTGCAGCCTGGCAGGGAGAGGATAAACAGCTGTCCGGTTTTCGCCATGACTTTAAAAACCATATGTTATGTCTAAGGAACCTCCTCTCTATGGAAAAAAACAAAGAGGCTTTAAATTATCTGGATTGCATAACCGGAACCGTTAATACTTTTTATCCAGACTATTCTTCCGGCAATCCATATGCAGATGCAATTATCAGGGAAAAACTCGCTCTGGCCAGAGCCTGGGAAATCCGCCTGGATACAGATTTTATTTTCCCCTCCACTGATCTGATCGATCCTACTGACCTGTGTATTATTTTAAGCAATGCTCTGGATAATGCGCTGGAAGCCTGCCGGAGATTAACCGGTCAGACTGATGAACCACTCATAACAGCTCTCTCCTGTGTTCAACGCTCTTTTCTGATCATTGAAATAACGAATCCGGTCCCAGACATCCAGAACCGAAACACCAGCCCCTTCCGTTCTGCAAAAGAAGAACCTCATCTCCATGGAATTGGCTTATCCAACATTCGTGATGCAGTTGAACGTTGTCATGGTACTTTGGATTTATCAATTTCAGAGGAAGTATTCCACTTTTGCGTCATGCTTCCGCTTTTTCCACCATTCCGTTAATATGGAATCCGTTTATACCCTAATCATTACCGTCTGCGCCAAAACATTTATATCACGTATCAATCTGTCGAATAAATAAACATAAGGAGGGTATGAGATGTATATTGGTAAAATGGAGACTCAGCCAGCAGGAATAAATATTGCTTCGATCAACCGCTCCGCTCATGAGAAGCACCAGGCACTATACGGAAAAAGTAAGGATAAGGAACAGACTGATGATATAACAATTTCTCCTGCCGGTAAAAAGCAAAGCATGCTTAAGCAGCTGATGAACCAGAAACAATTTGTTATGGAACAAAAGCAGTCGATGTTGGATCTTGACCAGACAAATGGCTCAGACAATATGAATGAAAAGCTGAAAGAATACGAGACGCAGCTAAAAGCGATTGATGAGCAGATTACGCAGCTTCAGACTGATGATCCAGATGAAACGGAATCTGAATCCAATAGTGAAAAGGGTTATATCTACAAAAAACCAAGGTCCAAAGAAGAATCCCAGTCGGAACAGTTGAATGAAATCACAAAATTTTCATCCGGAGTATCACAGGCAAAAGTAATCGCATCAACGAAAGATCGCATTGACGGAAAGATAAGTCTCTTAAAAAGTGAGATTAAATACGGCAATGGAAACACGGAGCAGAAAATCGCGGATGTAGGCAGTCTGCAAAGCAGATCTGATCAATTGGCGGCACAGGCTTCAGAAAAAATCGGTGAACTAAATAAGGATGCAGCCGTGCGGACAGAAGATGTTGATAACAGTCCGGAGGCTAGCAGTGAAGCTGAGACGGGCACTGATATCCCGCAAGAAGAATAAGTATACCGCTAAAGACAAAACAGGAACCTGCAATCCAGAGGTTCCTGTTTTTGTATATTCATCTATTTATTATTTAAATAGCTCATAATTCCCATATGGATGGTCCACGCCACCCGGTCCTGATAATCTTCATTATTTAGGAGTTTCGATTCATTGGTATTGGTTAAAAATCCGCATTCTACAATTACAATAGGCGTCCTCACATGAAGCAGCAGGTAATAGTTATCATTGGGTTTTGCAAGTCTTGTATTCTTCTCTCCCAATAAAAAATCGAATCGTTCCTGTAAGGTTTCAGCAAGCTTTTTCCCTTTTTCCGACTTTTTATAATAAAACACCTGTCCTCCGGAGATCTCCTCCTGATGATAACTGTTTTGATGGATGCTCACAGTCAGCGCAGGCTTGGTATCATTGATGATGTCACACCGTTTGGTCATATCCGCCATCTTTTTTCTGTTGTCTCTGGCTGAGTACAGTCCATTGTCGTCATCTCTGGTAAGCACAACATCCACATCCGATGCTTCCAAATATTTTTTCAGCCTCATAGCAATCTGCAGATTAATGTCTTTTTCCAGAGTGCCGTCGATCCCGATCTTTCCAGGGTCATTCCCACCGTGACCCGCATCAATCACTACCACAGGCCGTTTTTTCTCCGCAGATGGGGCGTTATTTACTGCTGCCAACTTTCCCGCCTGGCTGGATATGCCATAAACCAATATCAGCAAAATCACCGCCATAAACGGTTCCCATTTTTTTAATTTCACACTCTTTACCTGATTCACGTTCTTAATGAATTATACTTTTTTGTGAATTAAAAAAGAACCGGTACAAGTGACTTTCCTTTATTTAACGCTTAATGTGTTATAATCTCTGCCGCCATCGGCAGTAATCCATTCCAGATACTGAGATAAAATACTGGGATAACCCTCATCCTGCCACAGCTTATATCCCTGCTTTGCCATGACCTTATCACGGATATCCGCCACTTTACCTTCATAGCATGCAGAATTCAGTTCAGCATAAACCTTTGCCATCATATCCTTTTGATTTTCGGACAGACCCTTAAGGGAATCCAAGGTCTTAAACTCATCCTGCGCCTGATTATAGAACACCTTGCTTAAATATTTTTTACCATAAACACTAAAATTTAAAAGGTTTTTGTCCTTGTTTCCGGTTTTCTCCGCCCATGCTTTCATATCAAGAGATTTGGTATGGTAGTTAAATTTCCCTTTTGCTCCATACTCCAATACTCCATACAGACAAGGCGGTGTAGACAGGGAACCCGTCACAATCTCATAAATTCCAGAATCACCGCGAGATCTCTTATAATGCTGTACATGAAGATGTCCGCTCAAAAACAAGGGAACCTCCCAGCTCTCCAGCTGATCAATAAGCTGTTCACTATGCTCAATGGTACAATCCTGAAGATAGACTTCACTTTCATCAAGAAGATTGTGATGTGCCACCGGAATCACATTCATGCCCAGATTCCAGGCCTCCTCCATCTGCTCCTCAATCCAGGTATATGTATCATCCTTTATCATACCACCAACCAGATTCTTAGGATCATACTGACAGCTGTCAAGCATCAGAGCTCTGGTTTTATCATTGATCTGGTATACATAGCTCAGGGAGGCAGGATCCCGACTGACCGCCTCACTATATCCGAATTCATCATAAATCTCTTCAAATTCTTCCGGTGTAACACTCTCAGTGCTTAATATGGACTCTCCTTCAAATCGGCTGGCCTCAGGATTATTAATATCATGGTTACCAGGAATGACGATGACAGGAATTCCTGCCTCTTCTATAGACTCCAGTTTCCCAGCAAGTTCTATATGACTTTCCCGCTCTCCGTTATAGGTCAAATCTCCCTCTAATATTACGACATCGGGTTTTTCCACTTTCACTTCCTCAATAAACGCATCTGTAATTTCCCAGATATATTTCATCACTTTCCCGTCACCGTGATCAGCCGTATATTCATAGCTTTTCTGCATATCGGTTAGGTCTTTGGCCAGATAATGAATATCCGTAGCTATCATAATCCTGGCTGTTCCTTCCTCCGGTGCCTGGGATTGCTCCGGCAGAGTCTCCCCGGATGTCTCAGGGACTTGTGCTGTGGAAGGAGTCTGTACTTCCGTAACTGATGTCTCCGGCTGCGCCGTACTTTGTTCCTGTGTAAGTTCTTGTGCCCCTCTTTTAAAAGAACACCCGGAAGTCACACAAATTGCAGCCGCCAATGCTGCCAATAATGCCCTCTTTTTCATAACCTGACCTTCCTGCCTATCCCTTTCTTCTGTTATTCCTTATCAAGCCGTATTTCATCCCACAAATCAGCCGGCTCAAATCCCAACTTCCAGCATGCCACACCGGCCAGATCATACTGACGAATCAGATTCATCTTCAGTCCTATGGAGCGTTCTTCTTCAAGCCACACGGTCTTTTTACCCTCTTTTGTCTGGAGTTCTCCGTAATATTGCCCAAGCTCCTCCTGCCAATACAGCTTCACGTCATTTTCCGTAACCCAATCCTTGGATTTAGCGATACCAATAGAAGATGACGAAGACTTTCCATCCGCTCCTTCTGTCCATATTCTGGTGTAAAAGGGGATCCCGTTAATAACTTTTTCCTTAGGAACAACTTTAAGGGTATTCTTAATTCCGTCTTCCACATATTGAATGGAAGAAACAGACCCGGCCTCTCCGCCTGAATAATGTTCATCATAACCCATAATAATCACATAATCAGCTACAATTCCCTGTTCCTTCCTGTTATAAAACTCATTCCCCGGAACGGGAACGTAATTATCTACAGAAAGGACAAGCCCGTTCTTCCTGCATGGGATGGACAGCTCTCTTATAAACTGAATATAATGTGGTCCCGCTTCCTCTTTTATGCCTTCAAAGTCCAGATTAATACCGTCAAATCCATAAGTCTTTGCCTCTGCCATCAGAGCATCGATCAGCTTCTTTCTGGTAGATGTTTTAGACATCAGGATCTCCGTATTCACATCAGTACTGAAGTTATTAATAAGCGCCCATACTTTCAATCCTTTATCATGGGCCTTTTTTACGTACCCTGCATCTGCCAAAGATCGAAAGCCGGCTTCGTTATCGGTTAATTCATACCATGTGGGAGAGATCACGTTAACTCCTGCTGTTTTGGAAATCAGGCTGTCGAAGGAAGCGTTGCCGTCTGTCGAGGTAACCTGATGCCATACCAGACAGACTGGCTGATCCATGGTTACATTTTTATAAACCGGCTTTTCAAAGCTACTTACAGATGCCTCTTTCTCTGTTTCTCCCAGGCGCCTGCGTTCCACATAACCAATAAAACCATCCTCTGTCCTGATTTTGTCCCATTTATCCATGGAATCCAGAACGGTTACCTTACTTCCCTCAATCATATGCGTTGCAATGGGGCTCTTCACACCGCCTTTGATGCGCACATTGCCATTCTTAATAACCGTTGCCCGTTCTTTATCGGCCCAGTTATTATTAATAAACACCCTCTTATTTAAAGCCGTATCATACGCTGTAAACTCAGCATCTGTATAATTGGCAACAAGCCCCAGAGATAAATACACTCCATCTTCTTTCACCTGAATCAGTGGTTTTCCAGAAGAGCCTTTTGTATTCCCATCTGCATAAACAATGGAATCCGGCAGCGTATACACAAGCAGCTTCTCATTGCTGTCCCAGTAAAAACGCTCATTTAAATTATCATTGATCCAACTGATGGGAAGATAGGTCTGACCCTCTATAAAAAGACCTTTGGTTTCCTGAAGATTCTCATTTAAATAAACTGCCACCTCATCCCCCGTAACTCCAAAAATCTCAGCCAAATCCGCCTGCTCACTGGATGGAATATACCGCTCCAAAAACCGGGCTCCGAAAGAACCGGCAAGAACCAGCAAAATCAATCCCAGTGCCACCAGAACCGGCACCGCTTTCCTCTTCATGTGTTTTCCTCCTGATCATGGATCATATCTTATGACTTATTTCTGTAATATCTTCTAGATTATATCATACTTCTTTATTTTTGGAATTTACATTTTCATTACATTCTGATCCCCTGTCCCTCCCTGACGCGCGTAAGCTCATTCTCTCCGGGCTGAAGATGGAATCCGACGGCGCTTCCCTGATCAAATGTTTTCTGAAATTACCGGTTATAGACTCGGTCAAATCTGATTTCCTGCAGCATACCAGTTTCCTCATCGGGAACATAGTCTGCCATATAAAAACTGTCATCCTCCCTTATTTCAAATATTTTTTCCCAGTCTGTCTCCGGAAGTTCCTCCCCGTCAATCACGATGGAAATTCCTTTGTTTCTGTATCTTTTCAGTCCTTCCAGATACTGGTCTCTTTTACCTTCTTTCCCTTTACTGCTATCCTTTTTACTCATAATAATTTCTCCCCGCTACCTTTTCTTTTGTACTGTTAAAATAAATGTTCGTAAAAGCTAATAGTCTCAGCAGTGACAGAAAATGGATCTAAGGTAAAAGGAATTCTTCTGACAGAAACCTTCAGTCTTTTTTCCAGACTTTTTCTTGCCTCCTCGCTGCCAAATGATACCAGGCTGTCCCAGCTTTTTTTCACTTTCATCTCCCTTTTCTCAAATTCCAGGAATTCACTGATCTGCCACTCGCTAAGACTTCCTATTATAATTTGCCTGCCGCATCGGAAAAACTCTTCCAGATTGCCATCCTTTGCAGCTCCATAATCCACAATTACAGCCTGGTAGCCGGACTTTTTACACAACAATAGTGTATCAACCCCCGCGTTCCCAAAATAATCTGTCTCTAAAACCCGAAACGAGTCTTCACCTCTCTTTGCTCCACAACAGGC
Source organism: Lacrimispora sp. (assembly GCA_029256305.1). Taxonomy (GTDB): domain Bacteria; phylum Bacillota; class Clostridia; order Lachnospirales; family Lachnospiraceae; genus Lacrimispora. The sequence goes on from JAQSYE010000108.1 coordinate 11,184, forward strand.
GACTCCCATCGAATGAAAGGACTGGTGATTGTTCCACTCCAGAACTGCGCACCGCATTCTCATCACACCGGTTAAGTATCCAGCTGTCATAACCGCAAAATGGGTTACCCCTGTACCCCTTCCAGTTCCGATGATACCAATTAGTTCCGGTGCCGCAGCTTTATTAAATGGATTTATTAATCTCCACCCTCTTTTTACGATTTCTTTCATATGAGTTTAATCCTTTCCCAGCAGACGGTGCTCCCTGCTTCTGAGTTTTTTTATCATACTTTTTACCCAGTGCATAAATAGGAAACTCCGCTTACTTCCTCCCCAATCTCCCACCAATATTTCATCGGTAACAGCCTGATAAAAAGCTTCCGACTCATTACTGACTGTAAATGGATCGGGGAAAAAAGGAGCCTTAAAAAAGACTGATGATTCTGCTCCTTTCGGGAAAAATATTTTCATACCAGTAGCCCAATGATTGTATATGATAGCATGGGGAATTTGAGATTTTTTTACGGCTTCCACGGCTTCAAAGGCACGGATCCGATTCCATACACTGGCATCGCACACCAGAATCACAGCATCAGGTTCCATACAAAGCGCCTGGCTCACATTCTCTCCCCAATCCATCAGGCGTACTTGAAAGGGCGAATCCTTTAATTGCACTCCAGCTCCGTAATAAGGTTTTATAATTAAATTTCTGTAATGCAGCAGTCCGTAGCTGTCACGCTTTGCTTTTGTGAATTTAAAAAGACCTGCTCCCATAAAAGAGTCCTGTTTTTCTTCTAATAAGTTGGGATATCCTTGATTTTTAAGGTAGACAGACAGGCCGATTCCAATGTGGGTTGTACCTGCCCCAGATTTGCTCCCTGAAAGAGCAATTGTAAGAGATGATGATTGCAGACGTTTTTTTGCATCCGTTTCCGTTTCTTTTAACTGACAGAGCTGTTCCATAAGCTCCTGTGCCGTTGAAAACCTGCTTTCTTTTTCTTTGCAGATGCAGCGTCCCATAGCAACTGCCAGGCCCCGATCCATAGATGGATCTGGTATAAAAGGCAGCGCAGGAAATTTTCCGGTGTACAAATAGCAGAGGATGGTGCCGATGGCATAAATATCCGTTCTTTCATCAAGCACTCCGTCCGCCTCATACTGTTCCGGTGCCGCGCATCCCACCGTACCATATCGTTCTCCCGGCTTATTTGCTTCTTTTAAAGACGCTGCCAGTCCAAAGTCGATGAGTTTTATGGTATCATGGCATAATAACAGGTTTTTTGGTTGTAAATCTAAATGTAATATAGGGGTTGTTCCTGCGAGATGCAGGTAATTAATGATGCTGGCAAGCTGAATTCCATAGAATACGGTCAGCTCCCGCGACAGATGACCCTGTTTTTTCACAAGATCATATAAGGAATCTCCTTCCAAATACTCTTCGATTAAATAACTATAACTTTCATCTTCTTCTACGTCATATACAATGGGAATGCCAGGATGGCGCAGCTCTTTTAAAATCAATGCCTCGCGCCTGAATTGTTCATAATTGAGAAAGCTCTTGGATACGCGTTTCACTGCCCTGTATTCCTCAAGCCCAAGATGAACCGCCAGAAAAACTGTCCCTTCCCGACCGGTTCCCAAGATACCGCATAACTGATATTT
>JAQSYE010000109.1 GCA_029256305.1 Lacrimispora sp.
GATTTCCACTGCCATTGAAACATCTGCATTTGCGGAATATGAAGTGATTGAACAGCTTCTTCCCTGGCTTGATGTGGCACTGTGTGATATGAAACATGTGGATGAGGATAAGCACCTGAAGTTCACGGGACTGTCAAACAGAGGGATACTGGAAAATATAAGGAAGATTGGTCTGTCAAAAACGGAACTGATCATTCGTGTACCGGTTGTTCCTGGATTCAATAATACAGAAAAGGAGATTGAAATGATCTCCACTTACGCTGCCTCCATTCAGGGAGTGAAGCGTCTTCATCTTTTGCCATATCACCGTTTGGGGGAGGCGAAATATGAAGGGCTGGGAGAAGACTATTCCTTAAAAGGAATAGAACCCATGAACAGTGAACAGATGGAAAAGATGCTGAAGATTGCCAGAATGTCAGGTCTGGAATGCCAGATTGGCGGATAAGGCAGCTTTCATAAGTGATACGACTTTAAAAGTCAGCTTTTCGCCATGGGCGAAGTGCTGGCTTTTTATTTATGGGACGTCGTTATAAATCACTTCCCAGAATCAGGTTCTGGTAAAGAATCCAAATTTCCTCTAATATTCAAATTCAAAAGAATCAGACATCAGATAGTTGCTGGAAATGGCATCACTGTTTAATTTTTTCTGACGTAGAGATTTGTCTGAACTGAGCAATGCGGTAAAAAGTATGTCAATGACATATAAAAACATGATGTTATTGGATAAGGAAATAGAATTAGTCGCTACTATTTTATCGCATATTACAAATTTATAATCGGATATATCATTTAATTTAGGTGAATCATAGCTGGTTATGGTTAGATTTTTAGCACCACGTTCTATGGAAGCGCCGGCAATCTGAAAGATATCACGCATGGTTATGGAGGGGGCGATAATAATCGAAAGGTCGTCCGGTGTGATATTGGTGGCCTGAATCCTCATTTCCAAAATATCCGTATATGCTTTGGCGCGGTAGCCGATTTGATCGAATCGAAATTGTAATTCATTCGCTATAATCGACAAATTGGAAAGAGAAAAAATATGAATATTTTTTGCGGCCTTGAGGGCCTCCACGGCTTTCATAACTGTATTTTCGTCTATAATAGCGGATGTATTGATCAGCATTTGGCGATAATCGGCCGTTACGGAAGAGATAAGGCCGCTATCCGTTGAGTTCGTATTTTGCTTCATCATATTATTGTAAAAATTCTCCTGAGCCAAAGCAATTTTAAATCCGTTGAATCCTTTAAACCCGATTTTTTTGCAGAATCTGTTTATGCTTGCTTCAGAAGTGCCTGTTTCTTTCGCAATTGTGGTTATGGTGCTGGAAACGACCAGATCCGGATGATTTATAACATATTGACTGATTTCGTTTTCGCTTAATGTAAAATTATGTTGCATGGAAACTATTTTCGAAATTACAGTAGATACCATTTTGGGGACTCCTTATGATTTATTATTGATATTATACGATATTGTACCAATAAAAGCAATTCTAAACAAAAACTATGAAAATTACTTTCAAAAACTTTCAAATAAACTCCAGAATTATTGACATGGAATGAAAAATGTGTTAGCATAATAACGTAAAAACAAGTAATTTACCCGTATAACTATAGGAAATGTACAAAAATAGCGAAATGATTTGTAAAAAACAATCAGAATACGTGAAAATGATTTTCATAAAACTGATAAAATCATCAAGCTTTTTGAAAAAAATGAAAATGGGAGGTTTGGATGGAACGTTTTAATTATGAGAAGGAATACGATGTAGTCATCGCTGGGGGTGGAGTTTCCGGTGCAATTGCCGCTATAGCCTCAGGCAGAAGCGGGGCCAATACGTTAGTTGTCGAGCAGACTGGGTATTTCGGCGGATCGTTAACCAGTTGCGGTGTCGGGCCTATGATGACATTTCATGCGGGGGAACAGCAGGTTATTAAAGGAATTATGCAGGAAGTTGTAGAAGCTATGGTGGAAAAAGGGTATTCTCCAGGCCATATCAAAGATACCACACAGTATATAAGCTACCTGACTCCGTTTCAATCAGAGGGATTAAAACTTGTGCTGGACGAATTGATTCAACAGGCAGGATGTGACGTTTTATTTCATACTTCCATTGGTGGGGTAACAGCAGAGGAAGGAAAGATATGCTCCATGACTGTCTGCAATAAAGACGGGTTGCACAGAGTAAAAGGCACGGTATTTGTAGATGCTACCGGTGATGGCGATGTTGCAGCCTGGGCAGATGCTCCGATGACAAAGGGAAGAGAAGGCGACGGAGCAATGCAGCCAATGACCATGAATATGAAGTATTGCAATGTGGATACGGACAGTTTAAAGAAGCACATGGAAGCTCATGCACAAGAGTTTCCTCGTATGGTGAATAACATTGCGCTCATGTTTCAAACTTCCAGACTTTCTTTTGCAGGTTTTGAAAAAGAATTCAGGCAAGCAAGAGAACAAGGGGAACTTGAAATTTTAAGAGAAGAAGTTCTTGGTTTTGAAACCAATACGCCAGGTGAGTTTATCATAAATACGACAAGAGTATTGGGGAAAGACGGTACCAATGCGGTATCCCTTAGTGAAGCAGAATTTTTGGGAAGAAAACAATGCAGGGAGTTGGATCTCTTTTTAAGAAAATACGTACCGGGATTTGAGAATGCTATCTTAGAGTTTACAGGCCCCTCCATTGGAATACGGGGGTCCAGACAATTAAAGGGGGTTTATACCTTAACTGCAAAAGATATCCTGGAACGAAAAGAATTTTCATCAGTCATTGCACATTCTGCCTATCCAATTGATATACATAATCCCAATGGAGAAGGTACGAACAGCGCATTTGTTTCAGAACCCGGAACCTATTATAGCATTCCATATGAGGTCATGGTCTGCAACGAGATTTCTAATTTATTGGTAACAGGAAGGTGTATATCCGCTACTTTTGAAGCGCAGGCGGCGATTCGGACAACACCAACGGCAGGTGCACTCGGTCATGCATGTGGGGCTGCAGCAGCCCTGGCTGCGAAAGAGGGCGGCGATACAAGGAAAATCAGCGCAGCAAAACTTCAGAAACAATTGTTGAAGGAAGGCGCTTATTTAAATGTGATATGCGATAATTAACAACACTTAGCAGAGGAGGATTTTTTTATGACGTTACAAATTATTGGTATTCTGGGGCTGTTCCTTATCATGGTAGTTCTTATGATGACACGCAAGCTGCCAACAATTCTGGCATTACCGATTCTGGCAATTGGTATTGCCGCGATTGCCGGAATCCGTTTCACAGGTGGTGAATTCAGCATTACAAAAGATGTTATTGAAGCAGGTTCCATGAGAATGAGTACCGCGATAGCTGGTTTGTTTTTTGGTGGTTTCTTTGGTAAGGTTTTATCAAAGGTAGGTGTAACGAAAACCATCATCCGTAAGGCGGCGGAAATGGCAGGAGATAAGCCATTACCCATCGCGCTGGCATTTCTGGTTGTTTGCTCCGTAATATTTGCAGCTTCCAATGGTCTTGGCATGGTTATTTTAGTTGGTACGATTATCATTCCAATTATGATTAGTGCGGGGTTAAGCCCTCTGATTGCAGGAACTGTTCTTTTACTGGCTAACGGAATTGGAGTCACTTTTAGTGTAAGTACCCTGGCAGTCTATATTGATGTATTAGGATTAACACAGGACCAGGTTACTTCTTATTCTCTGCTTTGCGGAATTCCCCTGATTATCGTAGGGTTAGCAATGATTGTCTACTTTACAAAATTCAGCAGTAAGACAAAAAAGGCCTGGGCTATGCCTTCTGCAAATGATCTGGCAGCTGAAAAGAATGTTAGAGCAATCGCTTTGTTAAGTCCGGTCATACCGGTTGTATTGGTTTTTGTGTGGCATTTACCATTAATTTCTTCCATTATCATCGGTATCGTTGTAACGTTAATCCTTTCCACTCCTAAAAATGTAGTGCAGGTGGTATCCAGCTCTTTTGTAGAGGGAATTCAGGAAACTGCCGGAGCGGCAGGGCTGATGATTGGGATTGGTATGGTATTAAAAGCAGTAACAGCAGCCGAAGTTTCCAATATATTAGCTCCGCTTGTAAATGCAATCATTCCTACCAATAATATAACATTTATTTTAATTTTTGGATTATTGTCTCCTTTGGCAATTTATCGTGGGCCACTAAATGTTTGGGGATTGGGAAGCGGTATCGTAGCATTACTGGCTGCCAGTGGTATGAATCCTGTTGCGGCAATGGTGGCATTGCGACTGGATTCTAACGTACAGTCTGTATGCGATCCGACAAACTCACACAATGTATGGATTGCCGATTTTACCAAAATAGATGTAAATGAATTTACAAAAAAGAATATTTTATGGATTATGGTTTCTACCTTCATAGGACTGATCGCAGCAAGTTTTATTATATCATTATAATAAATTATTTTATGGTTTTATTTCCCTGGTACAGGGAATATGTGGGTCTTTAACAGATGTCTGGGCTGCGTAAATCTAACAGTTTTTCGCAGCCCTTAATTTAACCGTTAAATTAGAAAACAAGGAAAATTCAATATAGATTGAGAAAATAACAGAATGATTACAACTGAAAGAGGTGCTTGCATGGGAAAGAAAGTCAGAATAGGAATTGATGTAGGTGGTACATTTACGGATGCGGTAATTATTGATAATGCAACGTATGATGTGATAGCGAAAAGAAAGATACCAACAACCCATAAAGAGGGGGTTGCAATCGGAATTGTGAAAATTATTTCGGAATTAATGGATGAAAATAATATCTCACCGGAAGATGTGGTATTCATTGCTCACGGCACGACGCAGGCGACCAATGCACTGTTAGAAGGTGATGTGGCTTCAGTAGGAGTTGTCGGAATGGGAACTGGATTAGATGCCAGAAGTGCAAAAGGTGAGACCAATGTAGAAAAAATTGAACTGGCTCCCAACAAATATCTGCATACGGAGCATGTTTTCCTGGATACGAAGGAACTGTCAGATCAAAGTATTGATACGGCAATTGATACGTTACTTGGAAGAAAATCGGAGGTAATCGTTGCTTCAGGAGCATATAGCGTAGATGATCCATCAGCGGAGTTGATGGTTATGAAAAAAGCGGAAGACAGAAAATTATATTTTACCGGGGGACATGAGATATCTCAGCTGTATGGTCTCAAGATGAGAACCAGAACAGCAGTAGTCAATGCAAGTCTGATACCCAAAATGATGGAAACAGCCAATATGACAGAGCAAGCCGTATTGAATATGAAAATTCAATCCAACTTGATGATCATGCGGTGTGACGGTGGTGTTATGAGCATCAATGAAGTTCGAAAAAGGCCCATCCTTACTATGCTGTCTGGTTTGGCAGCTGGAGTAGCAGGTGTTTTGATGTATGAGAAAATATCGGATGGAATCTTTTTTGAAGTAGGTGGAACCAGTGTTGATATTTCCGTGATCAAGAACGGAAAGGTTATGATCAAGTATGCTCAGGTAGGCGGTCATAAAACATATCTGCAGTCTTTAGACGTTAGAACTCTTGGAGTTGCCGGCGGCAGCATGATACGAATAAAAGATAAAAAAATCGTAGATATCGGACCGAGAAGCGCGCATATTGCAGGTGTGGAGTATGAATGTTTTCAAAAAGACGAATCCATAAAAAGCGGACAAGTTAAATTCGTAAATCCCAGAGAAGATGATCCTTGTGAATATGTCCTGATTTCAGCAAATGACGGAAATAGTTATTCCTATACGCTGGCAGGAGCCGCCAACTTATTGGGATATATTCCGGAAGGGGATTACGCAAAGGGAAATAGTATCTCCACCAAAGCAGCATGGGAAGTGTTGGGAGATTACTTGGGAATATCCGCGGAAGAAGCTGCGAGACAGGTTATGGATCTGGCCATGAAAAAATTGGTCGTAGTAGTGAATGATTTAATTCAGGAATACGAATTAGATCGTAAATTTATTACACTGGTAGGCGGCGGAGGAAGCGGTACCGTAGTAGTCAATGCACTGGCAGAGTATATGGGCTTTAAATGGAAACTGGCAAAAAATGCACCATACATTTCTACCATAGGTGTAGCCCTGGCAATGGTCAGAGAGCAGATGGAACGTACAATCGTAAATCCCACGGAAGATGATATTAAAAAAATCAGAATGGAAATAATCGAAAAAATTGTGCAATCCGGTGCCCAGGAAGATACGGTAGATGTTTCCATAGAAATTGATACCCAGAAAAATATATTAAGAGCAATCGCCACAGGAGCCACGGAATTAAGACAAAAAGATCTAAATAGTCAGGCGTTATCAAAAGAAGAATTGCAGAAAATTTCGGCAGAAGCATTGGGAGCAGATGAAAAAGAAACCCAGTTTCTCATGGAAACAGGCAGATGGAATGTATATAAGGCAACAGTCAGAAAAAAAATTCTTGGAATTATTCCTTCCAAAAAGGAAAGCATCTGCGTGATTGATAGGGAAGGCGTTGTTCGATTAAAGAAAGAAAAGGCCTTTAGCTTACTTTATAAAAAAGCGGGCAGACCTTCTTCTTTTAACAGCTTTTTGGATGAACACACCATCTATTCCGATGCAAATGCCACTATTCCGAAAGTGTATGTATTTTATCGTGAAAAGATGCTGGATCTAACCGGAATGCAAACAGCGGAACAGCTGTATTCCATACTGGATCTGGAAACGGAAGCACTATCCGGTCAGGAAGAGATCATAGCGGTAGCATATAAATGATATCCGGTTAATCATACTGAAGTTTGTAAGGAGCACAATTATGATTCGAGATGAAGTATTGGGGTTATGCGAACTCACAAATGATTTAATGTATCATAAGATACCGAAAGATAAGGTTTACTTTTATATTGAAGAATCGCTGAAAATCGGGAAAAGTGCTGCCCGGCCTTACAAAGGAATGGATATCATTGAAGTTTGTAAAGAAAGCGGAATCGAAATTGAGTTCCTAAAAGAATGCAAGAAAATGTACGGCGTATCGTTTCGTGCCCAGGTAGAGATGAGTCAAAAGCAGACAAAAATATGGATTTATGAAGGTTCATTGGGTGATCTGGCGAGAAACAGTGAATATGCTGGCAGAAAGCCGATTTCTTACCAGGATGCTCTCCGGATTCATTTGTGTCATGAGTTTTTTCATTATCTGGAATACCAACAAAATCGTTTTGTATCAGAGATCCTTCCTAAAATCATCACATTACAGGTATTTGGCATAAAAATAGAAAGAAGTATCAATCGGTGCAGTGAGATTGCAGCTCATGCCTTTGCAAAGGAGATGCTGCAATTAGAGGAACTGCCAAATGTTTATGATTATCTGTTTCTGATTAATTCCGGACAGATGAAGCAGGATCATTTTTTTGAAATGATTCAAAGTTATGAAAAAATGCTTGAAAAACCGGTGCTTTGATCATATACGTAAAAGTGGGTTCAGGAGACAAAAATGCTGATTCAATTAGAAAATGAGTTTTTTAAAGGAATTGCTGATACGTACGGAGGAGAATTGATTTCTCTGACGGATCAAAATGGCTTCGAATATTTATGGGGCGGTGATGAAGCCTATTGGGTGGGGCGATCCCCACATCTGTTTCCGATTATCGGAGCTTTGAAAAATCAAAAAATCAATATTAATGGCAGGAGCTATTCCATGGAAAAACATGGATTTGCCAGAAATACTATTTATGAGGTAGTGGAGCAGACAAAAACAACCGTCACCTTTTTGTTAAAGGATACCAAGGAAACAAAACAAAAGTATCCATTTACTTTTTCTTTTTATGTGACACATACCTTACAGTCAAAGGGATTTACTACATCTTACCGGATCGTTAATGAAGGCAAAGAAGAGATGCCATTTTGCGTGGGCGGTCATACAGGAGTCAGATGCCCGATAAAAGAGGGCGAATCCTTTGCTGATTATCAAATTCAATTTGAACGGCCGGTTTCCCTAAAGGCTTATCGCCCAGCCAGTGATGATCCAATAAAGAAAACTTCAGAACACACTTTTCTGGAGATGGAGGACCATTTTGCACTCTATTATGATTTGTTTGCAGAAGGACCAATTATTTTTAACCAGATACCAGAACACACCTTAAAGTTAATAAACCCCAAAAGCAAGAGGGGGGTGGGTTATACCTTTGAGGGATTCCCAGTACTGGCTTTATGGACACTTGGTAAAAAACAGGCTCCTTATCTTTGCCTGGAACCCTGGCATGGTCTTCCAGCCTTTAAAGAGGATGGGGAAGAGTTAAGAGAGAAGCCATATAGTATTGTATTAAGGCAGGGGGAAGAAAAAACACTTTCCTGTCACCTTCGGGTTTTACAGGAGAGCATTTAAGGTAAAAGGTACTGAATCTGTATAATACGACCTCCAAACTGATGGTAATTAAAATTACTCAGTTTGGAGGTTTTTAAAAAATTCAGCTCCGTCTAAAGCTAATCACAATAAAAAGCTTCGATTGCCTGTTTTGTATGTCATTTTTATTATTACTGTGTATGGCTGAAACTGATTTTTTGAAATGGGATATCTCACTCTTATAACAATTTTAAATTATATGTATATAAGTCAGGATAAACAGGAAATCTATCCTTTGTATGACAGGGAATGTCTACATAAAGCCTAAAGGAGATTCGTTTATGGAAAGCAAATGCGATACACAGGAGAAATTTAAGCAGCTGCAGAAATTTATTGACAGTATGGAAGACAGAAGGGGAGCGTTAATTGCGGTACTTCACAAGGCTCAGCATCTCTATGGATATTTGTCCAATGATGTGATTTTTTATATTGCTGAAAAACTTGAGATCCCCAGTGCAAAAGTTTTTGGAGTCATCAGCTTTTACTCTTACTTTACCACAGAACCAAGAGGGAAGTACGTGATCAATGTATGCCTGGGAACCGCGTGCTTTGTAAGAGGTGCCGATGCCATAATGAGAGAATTTGAAAAAATCCTGAATATCAAGGCCGGTGAGACAACTGAAGATAAAAAATTCACGTTGTCTGGATTAAGGTGCATTGGAGCCTGCGGACTCGCTCCGGTAGTGATGGTCAATGATAAGGTATATGGAAGGGTAGAACTCAATCAGGTTAAGACAATCATTGAAGAATATCAGGAGGAAGCGTGATGGCTAAGTTAAAGACAGTAGAAGAACTGAAAAAGATCAGACAGGCGGCTCTTAATCAATTAGACTTACGGTCCACTGCCGAATCTGAGGATAAGGTTTTAGTCCGGGTAGGAATGGCGACCTGCGGGATTGCAAACGGTGCCAGAACAACCATGAAAGCCATTCTGGATGAAATTGCAAAGCAGGGACTTGCCAATGTTTCCGTAACCCAGACTGGCTGTATCGGATATTGTGCCCAGGAACCGGTGGTGGAAGTAGTCTCCAAAGGAATGCCATCTGTCCTATATGGAAAAGTGGACGAGAATAGAGGACGGGAAATTGTAATTGAGCATATAAAAAATGGCCGCCTCCTCCAAAATGCAATTATCAATAAATCATTTGAAAATATGGAATAAGGAGGAGGGTTTATGAGTAACTTCAGAATGCATTTACTGGTCTGCGGAGGTACCGGGTGTACAGCGTCCGACAGTCTGGAACTGGTAAAGATGCTAAAAGAATCCATTAAAAAACACGAAATAACCAATGAGGTAGAAGTGGTGGTTACCGGATGCTTTGGCTTTTGTGAGAAAGGTCCGATCCTAAAAGTTTACCCGGATAATGTGTTTTATATTACGGTAAAGCCGGAGGATGCAGAGGAAATCATTACGGAACATGTGATAAAAGGCCGTAAGGTCGAACGTCTTCTGTATGTGGAACCAAATACAAAAAAACGATTAGAAGGACAAAAATCCATTCCCTTCTATAAAAAGCAAATCCGGATCGCACTTCGAAATTGTGGTTTTATTAACCCGGAAGATATTAATGAATACATTGCAGCAGATGGGTATCAGGCATTGGCAAAATGCTTAACGGAAATGAGTCCTGATGAAGTAATCGATACAGTCGTTCAGTCAGGACTCAGGGGAAGAGGCGGCGGCGGTTACCCCACCGGCCTCAAATGGAAATATACAAGACAGAATCAGTCGGATGAAAAATATATTATATGCAATGCAGACGAAGGAGATCCAGGTGCATTTATGGACCGGTCTATATTAGAAGGAGATCCCCACTCTGTTCTTGAAGCAATGGCAATTGCAGGCTATGCCATAGGAGCCCAGTATGGATATATTTATATCAGAGCAGAATATCCCCTCGCCATCAGCCGTCTTGAGATAGCCATAAAGCAGGCAAGGAAACTGGGACTTTTGGGAGAGGATATTTTTTCTACAGGATTTAATTTTAATATCGGATTACGGTATGGCGCCGGTGCATTTGTCTGTGGAGAAGAAACTGCTCTCATTCATTCCGTAGAAGGAAAACGCGGGGAGCCCAGTTCAAAACCCCCGTTCCCGGCTCAAAGAGGTGTTTGGGATAAACCATCCTGTGTAAATAATGTTGAGACATTTGCAAATATCCCTCCAATTTTTTTAAAAGGACCTGCCTGGTTCAAAAAGATCGGTACGGAGAAATCGCCTGGTACAAAAGTCTTTGCTCTGGCCGGTAAAGTAAATAATGTGGGGCTTGTGGAAGTGCCAATGGGCATTACCTTGCGTGAGGTCATCTTTGATATCGGCGGAGGAATAAAGAACAACAAGCGGTTTAAAGCGGTGCAGACCGGTGGTCCATCCGGCGGCTGTATCACAAGTGAAAATTTAGATATTCCCATTGATTATGAGTCACTTAGCAGTATCGGTTCCATGATGGGGTCTGGCGGAATGATCGTTATGGATGAGGATAACTGCATGGTAGACATTGCAAAGTTCTACATTGAATTTACCAAGGATGAGTCCTGTGGAAAATGTACACCCTGCCGGATTGGAAATACAAGAATGCTGGAGATACTTGAAAAGATAACAAAAGGAAATGGGACTGAACAGGATTTAAAAGATCTTGTTGAGTTAGGAGATGTGATTAAAGATACATCTCTTTGCGGACTTGGACAAACTTCTCCCAATCCTGTTCTCAGCACCCTGCATTATTTTCAGGATGAGTATCTGGCTCATGTTAGGGACAAACACTGTCCTGCCGGAGTTTGTCAGGCACTTTTTTCCTTCCGTATTCTACCGGAAAAGTGCGTGGGCTGTACTGCGTGTGCAAGAATCTGTCCGGCTCATTGCATTGAAGGAGAACGTAAGAAGGTTCATGTAATTGATCAGTCAAGATGTATCAAATGCGGTGCATGTTATAATACATGTAAATTTAATGCCATTGAAAAAGGGTAAGGGAGGAGGAACTTATGGGTCTGATCAATGTTACGATCAATAATCAAACGATTGCAGTGGAAGAAGGCACAACGATTCTGGAGGCTGCAAAGAAACTGGATATTCGGATACCCACACTCTGCTACCTTAACCTGGAACATGTGAAAACGGTGAATGGATCTGCTTCCTGCCGAGTCTGTGTGGTGGAAATTGAGGGAAGGAGAAATCTCGCCCCCTCCTGTGCGACGCCCGTATCAGAGGGAATGGTGGTCAGGACAAATACCTTAAGATGTATTAAGGCAAGAAGACTGGTAGTGGAACTATTATTGTCCAATCATCCCACAGACTGTCTGATCTGTGAAAAGAATTTAAACTGTGAATTACAGTCACTGGCAGCAGAACTGGATATACGGCGGATCAAGTTTCATGGAGTAAGGGCAACTCATGAAAAGGATATTTCAAGTAAGGCAATCATCCGAAATATGGATAAATGCATTTTATGCAGAAGATGTGAGACCATGTGCAATGAGGTACAGACGGTCCATGTGTATTCTGCAGTTAACCGGGGATTTGATACGTTTATCGCACCAGCACTTAATTTACCTATGGATAAATCCATCTGTACCTTTTGCGGACAGTGCGTTTCCGTATGTCCGACAGCTGCATTAACCGTAGTAAATGAAGCCAGGGACGGTGGTCACGGGAAAAATGGTAGCTGCTCTTAGACTGATGGGATTTGATAAGGTTTTTGACACTGACTTTGCAGCAGATCTTACGATTATGGAAGAAGCCGCGGAATTCATTCACAGGCTGCAGCATGGGGGCAGGCTTCCCATACTCACCAGCTGCTGTCCAGGCTGGGTTAAATTTTTTGAACATCAGTTTAATGATCTGCTTGATATCCCTTCTACTTGCAAATCCCCCCATGAGATGTTTGGGGTGATTGCGAAAACATACTATGCAGAAAAGATGGGGATTGATCCCAAAAATATTTTTGTGGTTTCCATTATGCCCTGTCTG
>JAQSYE010000110.1 GCA_029256305.1 Lacrimispora sp.
ATGGAATCCGAAACTTTAACCGGTTCCGGACCCGGATACTTCACTGTACATCATAGAAAAAATGGTCGGGATATGGAGGCTTATTTGGCATGCCCAAAAGCAGCATACAGTAGAACAAGACATAAAAATGGCTCTAAGCAAAGAATGGAGCGGGATTCAAACAGAATCCCACCCCAACTATTGACAAAGAGCCGTTTTTCAGTAACGAAGAACATAACCTCATAGGCGCTTTGCCCAATAGTCTATTTACTAAATTTTATAGAATTTGCACCATCTCTTGATTTTCTTTTAGCCTTTTAACCAATTTTTTGACAGAATAATTAATTTTTTAGCAGTCTTGGGAATAAACGCAGAGCATTTTCCGAGTAAATGCTTAGCCGCTGTCTATCCGTAAGCAATTCTGTTTTGTTTAGCATATCCGCTAAAATCTTGCATGCAGGTAGGCTCGTATATGGATAGTCACTGCCATATAATAAATGCTCCACATCAACAAGTTGCATCAGGCAAGGCAGTTGTCTTGGAAGACAAACGCCGGCAACGTCATAGTATAATCCTTTCAAAGTGACGTAGACATCAGTATCCTCTGGCTTAATTTGGTTATTATAATATGCTGAGGTTTTCCCTTGAAGAGCACCACTGAGCCGGTCAGCAGATATTGACAAAAACGCTCCGGCATGGGGTATGATGAACTTAATATCAGGAAAACGCTTCATTGTACCCTTTATTATCATATTGGTAACTGTACGAGTCGTATCATTGAAAAATTCCAGCCAAGGTATGGGCACTCCTTCCATAACATGAGCAGGGACGCTGCTGGGCTTATTGGGGTGAATGACAACAAAGGATTTGTATCGGTTCAGTTCTTCCATGATTGGATTCAAGCGTTCATCCCCCAGATACACGCCTTGTGTGTTGGTGGGCAGTGCAAAGCCGTCAACATGTAAAGCATTCATCGCATATTGAATTTCTGCAATGCTATCTTCGACATCAGGCAATGGCAATGAGGCAAACAAGCCAAAACGCCCGGGGTACTTTTTCACAAGAGCAGCTCCATCTTCATTAAATTCTCTTGCCAATTCCTTTGTAAGTTCCTTATCCCCAAAATTTATATGAGGAGATGATAAAGAAAGCATTGATGTAGAAATACCCAGACAATCCATGGCTTCCAAATGTGACTCCGCGTCCCAGTCGGGCGTCTTAGAATCTTCAGGACGCTCTCCGTAATATTTAAGCATTACTTCTTTATATGCTTTTGGTAAATAATGTACATGAAAATCAATTTTTGACATATTTTTTTCTTTAATATCCATCCTTATTGCTCCTTTTAAATTTACTTACTTCGATAAATTAATCATTGGCTTTTATAGCATTTTATCCCAACCTTCCATTTTATTTGAATAATTTATTGAAATCTGCAACTACAGATTTTTGTGCCATGACCTGGAGCACTTCAGAAAACTGATTCAGTGTTTCTGTATCCAAGCCTTCTGTAATAAAATCATCCCACTTTTGTATCAGTGAGCTGAAATATTCTTTCTGGCTTATTGCATAGTCAGTTAAATAAAGTTTCTTTACTCTTCGATCCTTCGATTTCACCTCTCGTGTAATGTATCCTTTTTTTTCGAGTGATTTTATTGACCTTGCGGTTGCCGCTTTATCAATGTGTAGCATGGATGACAATTCTTCTTGATTGATTCCCTCTTTATCGTATAAATTCATTAAAAGAATACCTTCTGAAAAACTCATATTGATGCTGGCCAATGCAGCCGTAATATAGGCCTGTGTTTGCCTGTTGAATATGCCATTATACCTTGCTACGGTTAACAAATTCATATTTTCGCCTCCTTGGTTGATTGGGTCAACTATATTATATGTCAAATAGTTGTATGAATCAACTATAATTTTAAAAATTATATTCAGCTTTGGAAACAGACCGCTTTTGCAGATACTTTGAAATCACTCTCAGAGCAAGTGCCTGTAACTCTATATCTTTGAGAAACACACCCAACAATTCTTCATACCGAATTGGTTTTGGATTCACATATCTCTGCTGGCTTCGGAATGTGCTATGTTTTTCAGTAACGAAGAACATAACCTCATTGTTATTTGCCCGATGACAGATTTGTTTAATTGTATTTTGGTTTTATATAAAAACAGAGACATCAAGATTTTTTATCTCAATGCCTCTGGATTTTCTTTAATAATTGAGGGGTATTACCGCCACATTTAAAGCTTTAATTTAAATATTTGTTTTAAATCAACACAGATTTTTATCATCTTCAAAGTCCTGATATATAGGGTAATTTTTAATTTCGTCTCCAATATTTTCAAACTTCTCTTCAATTTTCTTTTTCTGTGTTGGTGAAAGATTGTTTTTTGCTTCTTCCAATTGGTTCATCCAATGCTGAATTTCTTGACCGACAACACCTGTTATATTTTGATTTCGTGCCTCTATACTGCCTATCCCAAGATGAATTTTGGTATTAATCCACTGCTCCTTACTATCCATACTATAAAATGTAACTATCAAAATACCCATCAAGTTTGAAATAGTAAAAGAGGTTTCTCCATTATAAACTGTATATGAGCTAATGCTTCTATGCATTGCTACGCTTGGACTTTTTGATGCATTCAATTTTGAAATTGATTGAATTCTATCCAAGAAGAAAATATGATTTTCAATAGATCCTATATCTGCTCGTTTACGCATAAGATAATCGTGCATAATTTCCTCAGCCCTAAATAAAGTCATAAGAATATCTTGGTCAAAATCAGTATCCATTACATACTCTGCTAAATCAAGATATAAGCTTCTCCAGCTCAGAGATATTATAAAATAAGTTAAATTCTCGTTATAATCATAAATCGTTTCATTTCTATCTTGATAAGGATTAAAAAAATAATTTGCAAACCACCGTTCTCTTATACTGAAGAGTTCTTCACAGTCATGACAAAGCATAAAATGTTTTTCGATATCCTGTGCTACTTTATTCGGTTCATTGGTTACCCTAATACTTCCAGGAGAGGTGTTCTTCAAACACCTCCCCACAAAATTAGGAACGATGTGACTAAGTTGCAATTCTTTATTTTGTCTACATAAAGCACACTGCCCTATTTGAGTTTTTGCCATGATTATGTCACTCCTCCTTAACTGTAATAATTTATAAATTTCAACTATAAATCAGCATATATTTTCTAATTGATTTATAGCTACAAAATTCAGTTTTTCAGCTATCATCACCGAAACTACCCTATGTCATCTATATTTTCCCCTAAAAATCAGGGCAAAAATCGGGCATTTTTTAGCCTAATTTTCGCCCATTTTTTTCTCCAAAACCACAACATATTGTGGTTTCAGTGTTCTATTTATCGTTTTTACCACAACGTGTCATCAGAATCACAGTTTCAACGTGCGTCGTCCAAGGAAACATATCCACCCCCCACGCCTTCTTCGCTTCATACCCTTTTTTCTTAAAGTACTCCAAATCTCTAGCCAATGTCTCTGGCCCGCAAGACACATATACTATTTTACCCGGCCGCATTTTAGAAACGGATTCAATAAACTCCTCCGTGCTCCCACTTCTGGGGGGATCCATAAATACAACATCAACATGCTCCCCGGATTCCGCCATGTTCGCCATAAACTGACCCGCATCATTGCAATAAAAACTTGCATTCTTTACCTGATTGATCTTTGCATTTTCGATTGCGTCACGTACCGCATCCTTGTTTAATTCCACACCAATCACTTCTTTTACATGTCTACTGGCAACAATTCCGATTGTACCAATTCCGCAATATGCATCGATGATCCGCTCTTTTCCAGTCAGTCCTGCCGCTTCAATCGCTTTCTTATAAAGAACCTCTGTCTGCACTGGATTTACCTGGTAAAAGGATTTGGAAGATATGCGGAAACGACATCCACAGAGAACATCTTCTATATAGCCCTTGCCATAAAGTACATTCTCCTTGTCTCCAAGCACCATGCTGGTTCCCCTGTTGTTCATATTTTGTATCACCGTTGTGATTTCCGGATGGCGTTCCCGCAGCGCCTTAACAAAATTATTCTTCGAAGGAAATATTGGTGAGGCCGTTACAAGCACCACCATAATCTCACCTGTTACAAAACCGCGGCGGATTAAAACATGACGCAGCAGACCATATCCCGTATCCTCATCGTAAGTCCGGATTTTAAACGATTTGAGCATTCCTCTGATGGCTCCGATGATCTCATCTGATTTCTGATCCTCAATCAGGCAGCTTTCCACAGGAACTACTATATGCGAGTTTGCTTCGTAGACGCCAGAAATAGGGTTCCCTTTTCTGTCGTGGTCAAATACAGCATGTACCTTATTACGGTAGTGATAAGGATCACTCATCCCTATCATAGACTCCAGCCGGCAAAAAGGCTTTAACAACGTTTCCAGATCATTTTGTTTCTGCTCCAGCTGTTTTTTATAAGGCAGATGAAGGAGCTGGCAACCTCCGCAGCTTCTATTAACCGGACACTGAGGCGTATTACCTTGTCCTCTGTCCCTACGCATCTTATTATTTGGCCTCTCATCATCTCTTGCTTTATTATTTGACCTCTCATCATTCCTTGCCTTATAATTTGGCCTCTCGTCATTCCTTGACTTATTATTTGGCCTCTCATCATCTCGTGCCTTATTATTTGGCCTCTCATCATTTCTTGCTTTATTATTTGGCCTCTCATCATTTCTTGCCTTATTATATGGCCTCTCGTCATTTCTTACCTTATTATTTGGCTTCTCATCATTTCTTGCCTTATTATATGGTCTCTCATCATTCCTTGCCTTATTATATGGTCTCTCATCATTCCTAGCATATGGCCTCTCATCATTTCTTGCCTTATTATATGGTCTCTCGTCATTTCTTGCCTTATAATTTGGCCTCTCATCATTCCTTACCTTATCATATGGTCTTTCATCATTTCTTGCCTTATTATATGGTCTCTCGTCATTTCTTGCCTTATAATTTGGCCTCTCATCATTCCTTACCTTATCATATGGTCTCTCATCATTCCTTGCCTTATCATATGGCCTCTCATCATTTCTTGCCTTACTATATGGCCTCTCATCATTTCTTGCCTTATTATATGGCCTCTCATCATTTCTTGCCTTATTATATGGCCTCTCATCATTTCTTGCCTTATTATACGGCCTCTCATCATTTCTTGCCTTATTATATGGCCTCTCATCATTTCTTGCCTTATTATATGGCCTCTCATCATTTCTTATCTTATCATTTCGCATCTTTCCATCTTGACTCTTATCACTTTGTGTTGGTCTAGTATATGGTGATTTCCCGGATTGCACGTTCCCATTCTGTGCCTTCCCGTTCTGCTTCTTCTCACTCCATGACCCCACGCTCTGTTTCTTCCCGCCAAACGCCTTTCCATTTGGTGTCTCCGATCTCCGCGCTTTCCCATCAAACGCTTCCCCTCTCAACACCTTGTCCTTATCCCTCTTCTCTTTTTCATTCTCCCCCATTCTTCCTTTTCCATCATTGGCAAACTCTTTCTTCCAGGTCCCCCCGGCTGACTTTTTCCCTTCTGTCCGAAACTTTTCCTTTTTCAATCGATTATCTATCATTTCATTAATCCACCTTTTCTTCTCTATTATCAAAAGCTATTATAGTATATTCTTCCCCATAAAACCACCGAATTCCATTGTTTATTGAAAAACTATTGCATTTTCGTTATTGACGGTTATAATAATTCAAAAAGAGAAAAGGAAAAACTGCAAATGATTGATGCAAGCACTAGCTTCTATATAGATAAAACACTTTACAATGGAAGACCAACAAATTCTTCTGACAGGCAAGACAAAGAAATTCGCACCTACGATCTTTTAGACCAGCTTGAAATCCCCTACCAGAGACTGGACCACGAACCGCTCCCCACAATCGATGCCTGCCATGAAGTCGATTCCCTCCTTGACATTGATATCTGCAAAAATTTATTTCTTTGCAATGCAAAAAAAACCGAATTTTACTTACTCCTGCTTCCTGGAAAAAAGAAATTCCGCACCTCCTGGCTTTCGAAGCAAATCGGCTCTTCCAGACTCTCATTCGCTGATCCGGAGTTTATGATTCAGTTTCTTGATATTACTCCCGGCTCTGTTTCTGTTCTTGGACTTATGAATGATAAAGACCATAAAGTTCAGCTGCTCATTGATAAAGATGTGCTCTCCTATGAGTTCTTTGGATGTCATCCCTGCATCAATACCAGCAGCCTGAAAATGAAAACAGCTGACTTAATTGACCGGATTCTTCCTGCCATAAACCATGGCTTTATTCTGGTGGATCTTCCTGATGAACCGGATACTACTCAGCAATAATGCAACTACAAAAAGGGCAGGATCTGCAATCTCCTGCCTCATTTTAATCTATTCTACTTTACATTCCAGATATTATCGTGGTAAGAGGCAATTCGATTCTTACCTGCCTGCTTAGCATAATACATGGCACGGTCTGCCTGTGAGAAAAGCTTCTGGTAATTCTCATCCTTTTTGCCCGTACTGGAAACAATGCCCACGCTGACGGAAAGGCGTCCTTCCCCTTCCGGTACCGATCTCTTTGCCCGCTTTAAAAGTTTTTCTGCCCTCTTGAAAACATCCGGTCCGGATGTAAATACCACAAACTCATCACCGCCTACTCTGCCTACCAGGTCTGGTTCTGGGAAAAGATCACAGAGCATTCCGCCTACTTTCATCAATATCCGGTCTCCTGTCGGATGACCGTAGCAATCGTTAATTTCTTTGAAATTATCAATGTCGATCATGCACAGCCAGCTTTCTGAGTCGGCTTTTAACAGTTCATCCACCCGGTATTCAAAAGCCGATTTGTTGTAAACTCCGGTCAATCCGTCTTTTAAAGACTTTAAAAGGAGCTGCTCTTCTCTCGCTTTTGATCCGCTGATATCCTGAAGCTTGCCGATCATCTTAAGCGGGGCGGTCTTTTTGTCTTCCCATATAGCTGTTAACTTACAGCTGCACCAGTGAAATGGCTCTCCCATCTTTCCCATACTGAATTCGAAGGAGCGCATCTCCCCTTCTTTGGGTACATTATCTCTGTGCTTTGAAAAGAAACGATCAAATGCAGGTAAATTAATATGACCTTTCGCATTAGCCGAAAGATACAGCCGCTTCTCTGGATAGGAATACTCGAACAATACAGTGTCAGTAAAAAAACTCATGTTTCCGTACAGCTGTTCTGTCTGGCTGAAACGGAAAGACTCCTGTACGATCCCCTTACTCTCACTTTCTAATTGTCTTTCTGAATTTCCTGTCATGATACTTCCCCCTGTACCTTATGGAATCCTTTATTTCCCGTCTTTTCTATATGTATATCATACATGATAACGCTTTTCACCCGTATATGCAACTTGTTTTTGGAGCATTATTACGCATATAATACGTAATGTCTGGTAAGAATATCCTTTATGATAAACCAAGAGGTGATAATGTTGGATGAACAATTTGTCAGGAATCGAATCACAGAACTCCGCCTGAAGAAAAATATTTCAGAATATCAAATGAGCTTAGATCTGGGAAAGAATAAAAGCTATATACAAGGTATCTCTTCAGGTCGTTCTATGCCTTCCATGAAACAGTTCTTCGAAATCTGTGATTATCTTGAACTTACTCCCGTTGAGTTTTTTAATACAGAAAAAAATGAGCAGACTTTTTACAGGGAGGCCGCCGCGATCTTAAATGAATTAAGCCATGAAGATCTGGAAGCGCTTTTTCCTATTTTACTGCGGCTCAGGGCGAAAATGGACAGGCAAAAGCAGGCAGAACCTTAATCGAAAAGGTCCTGCCTGTTTTTTAAATTGCTCTTGTCTGCTCTTTCAGCCAAAGAGCTTCTTCCTCTGTCAGATGAGGTGCCACCGCATCGTAAACCTGTTTATGATAATCATTTAAAAGAGTCTTGTCACGCTCTGTCATCAGGGATGGATCCAGCGCCTCTAAGTCGATGGGTACCATAGTCAGAGGTTCAAATTCCATAAACTGACCGTACTCGTTTAACTCTGCTTTTTTACATACAATCATGTTCTCGGTTCTCACTCCGTGGCTTCCCTCGATATAAACTCCAGGCTCATCGGAGGTAATCATTCCGTCTTCCAGTACACAGTTGTCCTGGCGCTCGGAAACCATACGCCAGCGAAATCCATTGGGACGTTCATGAACATTGAGCAGATATCCAACTCCATGACCCGTACCGTGATCGAAATTGATTCCACGGCTCCAGAATGGCTCTCTGGCCACATAGTCAAGTGTCAGCCCTCTGCAGCCATACAGGAACTTTACAGCTGCCAGGCGGAGCATGCTAATGACAGTAAGTGTGAAATGCTCCCGTTCCTCTTTTGTCAGCGGGCCTACCGCAACGGTTCTTGTCACGTCGGTGGTTCCCTCATAGTACTGACCGCCGGAATCCACCAGATAAAGTCCTCTTGGTTCAATAGCCGCATTGCTTTCTACGGTTGCCTTGTAATGACACATGGCTGCATTGGGTCCGTAAGCTGAGATGGTATCAAAACTGATCCCTAAATTACCTTCCTGCTCTGAACGGAGTTGATCTAAGTATTCCTGAGCACTGATCTCCGTGATTGTTTCCTTACCTACATTCTGTTTCAGCCAGTAGATAAATTTCACCATGGCTGTACCATCTTTTACATGGCCATTTTTCATGTTTTCCACTTCTACAGGGTTCTTGATGGCTTTAGCCATTACAGTTGGGTTCATACGGTCAATGACCCTGTTGGAAACATCAATGCCTTTTACAATGGCATAATTGGTTCTGCCTGTCTCCAGAAGAATTCTCTGATCCCTTAACTGGCTGACAGAAACATAGATGTCATTATAGGGGCAAACCGTTACGGACAGTTCTTTTAAGTAGGCCTTTACCTGGTCATTTAACACTTCTTCATTGATAAACAGGTAGAAACGCTCCATTGTCACCATTCCATAGGAAAGAACAACCGGATTACAGCTTACGTCATTTCCTCTGATGTTTAAAAGCCAGACGATATCATCCAGTGTGGTGAGAATATGAGCGGTTGCTTTTTCTTTTTTCATTTCTTCTCTTAAATCACTGATTTTCTCAGCTGCTGATTTACCGGCAAACTTTTCATCAAGAATCCAAACCGGCTCTTTAGACAATTCAGGGCGCTGTTTCCAGATCTGGTCTACAAGATCCTCCTCATATGCCAGAGTCACATGTTTGTCTGCAAGCTTTTCTTCAAAATCCTGTCCCTGGCGGCAGTTTACAACACGTCCGTCAAAGCCCAGCTTCCCGCCTTCTGGCAGTACCGCTTCTAAATATTCCAGAATTTCAGGAACTCCGGGAATTCCCATTTTTCTCAGTTCTACGCCAGTGCCAGAAAGCTGCATTCCTGCCTGAACAAAATATCTTCCATCTGTCCACAGACCTGCTTCGTCTTTTGTAATCACTGCGGTTCCTGCAGAACCGGTAAATCCAGTCATAAATTCTCTGGCTTTAAAATATTCTCCTACATATTCTGATTCATGAAAATCAGAAGTTGGAATCAAATAGGCGTCAATATGGCGCTCTGCCATTAAGTCTCTTAACTGTTGCACTCTTTCTCTTATCATTGCTTTGCTTCTCCTTTTGTTTCAAAATAATTTTCTATAGCTGCTGTAATGCCCTCGCTGTATGTGGGATGGGCACGCATTGCCAGCCGAAGCTGTACCGCTGTTAGCCCGTTTGCAATTGCGGTTGCCATCTCACTGATCATGTCTGTTGCTCTGGGACAGACAATCTGGGCGCCCACCAGCGTTCCGGAATATTCCTCAAACACCAGATGAATAAATCCGTTCTGCCTGCTGGTTATAATGGATTTTCCATTCCCACTCATGGAGTAATGACCGCAGCGCACATTCATATTGTTTGCAATGGCCGCTTCCCGGGTGATTCCCACCGATGCGATCTCAGGTTCTGTATAAATACAACTGGGAACTACCGGCAATTTCACAAACATTCCGTTTGGCACAACGCAAAGGCGGATGGTATGCTCTACTCCTGCAATCTTTTCCACCACATAGGTTCCCTGTGCAGAGGCAACATGAGCCAGCAAAATATCTGATACCACATCTCCGATGGCATAAATCCCAGGTTCACTCGTCTGAAATTCTGAGTTCACCTTTAAGCGTCCATCTTCCATCTCCAGACTCACATCTTCTCCCAGAAGGTTATCCAGATAGGGTACTCTTCCTGCTGCAATTAAAATCTGTCCCGTGCGAATGGTCTGTTCTTGTCCATCCATTTCAAAGACGCAGGACAGCCCGTGATCTTCTTCCTTGATTTCCTTAATATTCATCATGCAGTGTACCGTAATTCCTCTTTGCTTTAGCTCTTCTTCCAGAGCCTGAGACACTTCAGAATCCATAGGTCCCAGAAGATGGGCGTTCTTCTCCAGAATCGTCACATTGGAACACAGTGCACTGAAAATGGTTGCAAATTCAACTCCAATAACCCCTCCTCCGATCACGAGAAGGCGGTCATAATTCCAAATATCCGACGCCAGCAGCCGCTCACTGGTCAATACTCCCGGCAGATCTGCACCTGGGATATTGGGAATCACACATTTCGCTCCAGTCGCTATGACGAGATGTTCTGCTGTATAGTAGTCCTTTCCTTCCGGACCATTGACTTCCACCGTTTTATTTCTTCGAATGACAGCCGTTCCGGTAAGAACCATGATGTTTTCCTTTTCAATCCGGTCTGTGATGCCTTTTCGATAAGATTTTACCGAACTTTTCTTATAATGCTGCATTTTCTTAAAGTCAAAAGAAATGAAATCCGTAGATACACCAAACTCATCACAGTTTTGCAGTTCTTTAAATTTACTGGCGGCATGAAGAAGAGATTTTGTGGGAATACACCCTTTATTCACACAGGTTCCTCCCAGCTTTTCCTTTTCCACAATTGCCGTTTTAAACCCCAATGAAGCAGCCTTTAATGCAGCCGTATACCCGCCCGGTCCTCCTCCTATAATAATGATATCAAAATGAATTGCCATTAAATCTCCTCCTGCCGGATCATTCCAAAATGAAGGCAGGCGTTCTTAATTCCATCCTGATCGATGGGATCTGTAATATAATCGGCCACTCTCTTTAACTCTTCCATCGCATTGCCCATGGCGATTCCGATTCCTGCTGCCTTCACAATATCATAATCATTCATGCTGTCTCCAAATGCAACTGTCCTGGAAAGAGGAATCTTATAATATTCGCAGAGTCTGGCAAGTCCGACTGCCTTTGATGCCTTTCGCTCTACTACATCTGCCCCCTTCTTATCTGCAAACATGTGGACATGGATTTCCGGAAATTCTTCCTCCATCTTTCTCGCGCCCTCTTCGTCTCCAATATAAGCCATGGTCCTCACATCAAGCTGTACAAGCGTCTCGGCATCTAAAAAGGTCCTTCTGCATTCTCCCCACAACTTTCTGTCGTGTTCCGCAACCGCCTCCGGGTTTACATAATAGTCGTATTCCCCTACGGTAGTACCTACGCTGAAAGGTGTGGTCTTTGCATAGGACAAAATCTGCTTTAAAAGATTTTTATCAAAGGTATGCTCATATATTACGGCCTCTCCTACAGTCACCTTGGTTCCATTGAGGTGAATAATTGCATCTGGCCTTATCTGATCCCGTATTGCAGTACTGAAAATGGAATCCATGTCTCTTCCAGTTGCCAGCACTATAGTATAATTCTCCCTCAGCTTCTCGATTGTCTCCATTGCACTTGCAGGAATTGACCAGTCTTTATGATCAAGCAACGTCATATCTACATCAAAGCTTACGATTGGTTTCATCTATCTTCACCTTTTTTTCTTCCTGATTAGTCTTGTCTATTCCATCATATATTAAATTTTGTTTTTTTTCAACAAATATACTTTACCAATTGGAAATTTTCTG
>JAQSYE010000111.1 GCA_029256305.1 Lacrimispora sp.
CCAACAGGAGATACTGGACCAACTGGTGCGGGTGTAACAACATTCGGATATGTTTATGAACTTGCAACTTTAGTTGATGCAACCGTAGTGGGTGGTGCAGATGTTCCTTTCAGCAATAATGGCCCATTATCTGGAATCACTCATACAGCCGCTACAACCACAATAACAGTTCCTGCAGCTGGAAGCTACCAGATTGATTATTATATAAATATTACGGCTGGTATTGGATCCGCAATCGCAATTGCTGTCAATGGTACTGTGGATGCTTCAACACCTGTTGCGGCTCTAGTAGCAACAGGTGAAATATCAGGAACTGCAATTCTTACGCTTGCAGCCGGGGATGTCTTAACTTTAAGAAACAACTCTGCTACTCCTTTAACAATGACACTAGCACCGAATGTAGGATCACAATTTAATGCAATTTTATTAAGCTAAAATGATGGGGCTGTAAAATAAGTCCTTAAAACAAGAATCGCCAGTTCCGGCATATGCCGGTTCTGGCGATTCTTGTTTTTATTATTCAATATTTAACGTGAGTATAGCTTCTTTTAGAAAAAAAGGGTACACGAAATAAATCCATGCAAATAATTGCTTCGTTTTTATACAACCAATTCTATTCGCTGTTTTTTATTATGATATTTGTAAAGGTTAAAGCCACAGAAAATCAGCGTAAGTTCAAGAATTACGCTTTTTTCACCTCTTCGAAATAATCTTTTGTAAGACTTATTCCATTTTAGAACACCAAACGTTCCCTCGGCCTGTATACTGCGATTCATTCTCAAAAGTGCTCCGTGTATGGATTCAAGGTTAGAAATCACTTCTTGATGAATCGAGGTTAATTCCTGATTCATTCGGATCGTCCTGTTGCTTGATGCTTTAGGACAACAATCACTTTTATACTGGCAATCTGCACATGACTCACATTCATAGATTTCTTCCGTTCTTCCATATTTGTTTTTATAAACATGGGATTCATTTCGTTTAAAATTTACTGCTCGATATGGATTCTCATGATACTATTTATCGGTTGTTTCCTTTTTGAACATGGTGAATTTCATGTATTTTTCCATCCCATGTTCTTCGCAATAAAGATAGTTATTATAGGAACCGTACCCTGCATCTGCAACTGGATATTTAGGATAATACCCGTAAGATTTATTAAATTTCTCTAATAAAGGAACAAAGCATTCCATGTCTGATGCATATGGAACTACTGCAATGTATTCATCACAGATCGCAGTTTGGAGATTATACGCTGGAAGAAGCTGATCATTTCCCATGTAATCTCGTTTTATTCGCATAAAAGTTGCATCGTGATCCGTTTTAGAATAACTGTTCCTTTCCTCCCCACAGATTTCTATATGGTGCGCATATGTTTTTAAACGTTCCAGATAACCTTGTAATTCCTGGTACTGTTTTTGTTGAATGCTTTTCCTGTGACCACAGCCTGAAACAAACGTGGATTCATCCAGCATTGTACCTTGCTTGTACAGTTCCAATAGTCCGGAAACATAATCAATAGCATACTCTTCGCGTTTCTCAAGTTTCGTACCCATATATCCTAAAACTTCATGGTTCATGCTATCAATCAGAGCAGATATTTTTTCAAAAACTTTTTCCCGATTCTTAGTACAGGATTTTTTCCATATCCAGATATAGCGGTTCGCATTGGCCTCTATTTTAGTGCCATCGATATAAGTGTGTTCCAGATCAACATAATCCTTTTCAAATATATATGTATTTACATCCAGAAAAATCTGTTCGATCGAATCGGTAAGTTCATTTCGGATAATATTTCCAAATGTGGCGAAGGAAGGTGCTTTCATGCCATCGAGAAGATACATATATCGGATATCGTTTCTGCAGAGTTTTTCTATCTCTCGCAAAGAAGAGATTCCGTGTTCCATAAAAGAAAAGAGTATCACTTTAAGGAGCTTCTGCTCATCACATCTTGGACGACCTGTTCTGCAGCCTTTCTCCACAAAATATCTTGATAGGTCAATGTGATCCATAACTTCACAAAAAGTGTATACTGGATTTTAACTGTCTTACAGTATAATTAACGTTGGTGTTTTTATTTATTAGCATAATTAATTATACCAAAAAATCGCTCAAGCCTCACGGTCTGAGCGATTTTTCTTTAAGGGAGTTTTTTTACAGCCCCATTTCGTTTCTAACTGTTTGAATTGCCATTACATCACGAAACTCTCATGGGTTACATACAATACTAGTAGGCGTTATCAGAGCGATGCGCCTTGTAATCTAGAAATGGGAGGATTTTTTATGGCTAATAATGCTTTGCAAATAGAACTGAATACAGCTACAACGGTAGCCACAGGTGCCAATGTTCTTTTTGACACTACAGTCTATTCATCCGGAACCATATCGTACAATCCAGCTACAGGGGTAATTACTTTTAATGAGGCTGGCAGATACGTGCTCGACTGGTGGCTAGCAACACAATCTTCTCAATCGACAAATGGGACAGCCTTTGCATTATCGTCCTCACAGGGAGATTTTCTGGAAGGAAATTCACCGATAAAAACAGGAGAGGTAATTGGAGTCGGAATTATTGATGTAATTGCAGCACCAGTTACGGTATCTCTTGTAAATATCAGTACAGCAACAGTGTTCTTTTCTCTAATTGTTCCATTGAAGGGAACGTTGGTTGTAGTTCAGGATGATTTCGGACCAACCGGCCCGACAGGAGCCACCGGCCCAACCGGCCCGACAGGAGCCACGGGCCCAACCGGCCCGACAGGAGCCACCGGCCCAACCGGCCCGACAGGAGCCACGGGCCCAACCGGCCCGACAGGAGCCACCGGACCAACCGGCCCGACAGGAGCCACCGGCCCAACCGGCCCGACAGGAGCCACCGGACTAACCGGCCCGACAGGAGCCACCGGACCAACCGGCCCGACAGGAGCCACCGGCCCAACCGGCCCGACAGGAGCCACGGGCCCAACCGGACCGACAGGAGCCACGGGTTCAACAGGAGATACGGGTCCGACCGGAGATACGGGCCCAACCGGCCCGACAGGAGTCACAGGCCTAACGGGTCCGACAGGAGATACCGGTCCAACGGGTCCGACAGGAGCCACAGGATTAACGGGTCCGACAGGAGCCACGGGCCCAACCGGTCCGACAGGAGATACCGGTCCAACTGGCCCGACAGGTGCGACAGGTCTAACGGGTCCGATAGGAGATACTGGTCCGACAGGCCCAACAGGCCCGATAGGAGATGCAGGACTAACCGGCCCAACCGGTCCCACAGGAGATACCGGACCAACCGGCCCGACAGGGGCTGTAGGTCTAACCGGCCCGACAGGGGATACCGGACCAACCGGCCCGACAGGGGCTGCAGGTCTAACGGGTCCGACCGGAGATACAGGTCCAACCGGCCCGACAGGAACTGCAGGTCTAACGGGTCCGACCGGAGATACAGGTCCAACTGGTCCGACCGGAGATACGGGCCCAACCGGAGATACTGGACCAACAGGTCCAACCGGAGATACTGGACCAACGGGTCCAACCGGAGATACTGGTCCAACCGGCCCGACAGGAACCCCGGGGCTCGCAGGGCTCACCGGCCCGACAGGTCCAACAGGAGCTTCCGTAACAAGTGACAGTATGTCGGCAGCTAATACAACCGCAGCTGTAATTGCTGTTGTATTAGGTGGTACCAATATACCGCTGCCGGATAACCAGAATTTGAATACGTTTACTGTTGACGGAACCAATACTGTTTTTACAGTTCCAGCCACAGGGGAATATATGATCAGTTATGCTGTTTCAACAACTACAGCACTGCTGGTATCTTCACAGATCACGGATAACGGAACACCAATTACAGCGTCTATCATTACACCAACTGTAGCTGCGAATAACCTGGAATCAACATTTATTGTTCCATTAACTGTAGGTGATGCACTTTCACTACAATTATTTGGTCTGCTGGGAGCAGCAACGCTTCTAGGCGGTGCAAGCACGTATATGACACTTGTAAGAGTAATTTGATCTTGATTTATTTCCAAAGAATGCCCCCGCCTTTTTTCCTGAAAGGGCGGGGGCAAAAACTGTGCAGAATTATTTGGTTTTTTCTGCTTCGCAAACAACATTTCCTATGTTACAATAATAAATGAACCAATCACTGGAGACAGGAAAGTGAGAAAATAAAAATGATGGGAAATCAATCAATCGATTTGAGTGTTTCTCTCTGTACAAGGTCTGATGAACGGACGAGACTTGTACAGAGTGTTATCATTTAATTATAAACTCGTCCTCATTGGATTTTGTACTTATAGGGAATTTACTTATAAGGAGAGAATACAATGAAAACTAAATTAAATACAGATTATATTATATTTTGGCTGGGTCAGGCGGTATCTCAGCTAGGCAGTTCCATGACGTCCTTTGCTCTGACCATTTGGGCCTATCAACAAACAAAATCAGCAATGGCAGTATCATTAATGACTTTTTGCAGTTATCTGCCTTACATACTGGTCAGTATATTTGCAGGGGCTTTCATCGACAGGACATCAAAAAAGATGATACTGATTATTTCCGATACCATAGCGGCTGTTTGTACCATCAGCGTACTTATAAACTTGTCTCAGGGCAATCTTGTGCTAACGCAGATATATATTGTAAATGCAGTAGTCGGTTTTATGAATGCGTTTCAGTCACCGGCGGCAGCCGTTGTAACCGGACAGCTGATAACAGATGGAAATTATGAAAAGGCAAGCGGCCTGAATTCATTTTCCTCTAATTTAATCATGGTGACTGCGCCTGTTCTTTCCGGTGCACTTGTTGGATTTTGCGGAATTCGAATGGTACTTACCGTTGATCTGCTGACATTTGTATTCTGTATGTTTACGCTAGTCTACGTAAAGCTCGGAAAGAATCCGGAGACATCCAAAGCTCATAAGTCACGCCAAAAACGAAATGACAGGGAAGGGATCGAATTTTTAAAGAAAGAGCTAGGAATTTTATATCTTATGATCAGTCTTGCTCTGATTAATTTCTTCTCCAGACTAACCTATGAGAATATACTTACTCCCATGATTCTGGCCAGAAGCGGAGGAGATGCAGGAACGCTTGGACTGGTAAACAGTATGTTGGGTGCAGGAGGGATCGCAGGAGGTATTATTGTTGCGGCAGGCAAAAGAAAGAAAAATCCCTGTAAGATGATTTATCTTTCAGCGGTAATATCATTTATGTTCGGTGATCTTCTAATGGGTGCCGGAAGAAATATTTTTGCATGGTCTGCTGCCGGAATTTTCGCAAGCTTGCCCATACCTTTTCTCATGGCAGGCCAGAATACGCTGCTGTACCGGATGGTCCCAGAGCATATCCAGGGAAGAATTTTTGCAATCCGCAATGGAATCCAATTTTCCACCATACCAATCGGTCTTCTTCTTGGCGGATATCTGGCGGATTCTGTATTTGAGCCATTTATGAGTTCTGAACACGCCGCAGCCATTTTTTTACAAGGGATTGTTGGAAAGGGAACTGGAAGCGGAATGGCAGTCATGTTTCTATGTACTGGCATACTGGGAGCATTATCATCTGTACTGGGATATAAAAACTCTGTGAAAAACTTAACCAGATCAGCTTAAATTTATCGATCTATAGTACTGATACAAGAAAGTAGTGCTGACGCTTATCTAAACAATGTGATTTATTAAAAGACTTGCTTTCTTTGAATGACATAGAGATTACCTGCTTTCCTAAGTTACATCTATTATACTATAGGTAGATAATAACTACGAAATATATAAATTTTTCAAGGTGCTAAACTGGGGCTTTTGCCCCCAACATCATAAAATAATAAAACCATAATCCATAAATCAAAACCGGATCAGCATGGGAAACCACACTGACCCGGTTTTTTAAATATCCTTAGGAAGCTCAATAATAACGCTGTTCTTTAAATAAGGGATGCTTAGAAATGATATATGAAAAGAATCTCCATAGCAGGCTTTTAGTCTCTTTTGTATATTGGACAGTCCGAAATGCTTTTGAGACTCCGGAGAATTTTCTGTGATACAGGCATTTGCCATTTCAACATCAATTCCCTTACCATTGTCTGTTACTTCTATCTTGATCCGGTTGTTATCAGCTGATGTTATCAGGATATCAATCCGGGGAGGAACCGGCTCAAAGCTAGTTACACTACCGCCAAAACCATGGCGTATGCAGTTTTCTGCCAGTGGCTGAAGAAGGATTTTCATGATTTTGCAGTCTTTTAACAGAGGGTCAATTTGTGTTTCCATCAAAATCCCATTGGAAGAATGGCGGTTCATGATTTCCATATAGGAAGTAACATGTTCCACCTCTTTTTCTACAGAAATCAGCGTCTTTCCAAAACTCAGTGTAGTCCGTAAGTATTTTCCCAGACTTTCAAGCATTCCTTCTGCAGTTTCCGAATGATCATTTAATATTTGAAAATGAATGCATTCCAGAGTGTTGTAAAGAAAATGAGGATTAATCTGTTCCGACATCATCTGTATTTCCGCCGTTGCCTTTTTTTGTTCCTCGTCCTTAATCTGTAAAAGCTGCAGCTGAATGGTATCGTACATCTGGTTTAACTGAACCCCCAGAAGGCTGATTTCGTCTGTATGGTTAAACACCCTTCGTTTTGTATAGGTTTTGTCATTAATACTTCGGATAATAGTGCCGAGCACCTTTAAATCTCTGGTAAGAAGCCCGGAAAGCGCCAGACTAAGTAAAACTGCCGCAAGGAAGCAGGCAATCCATACAAGGATAAAAAACGAGCGGAGCTCCTTAATATCCCCGGTTAGCGCCGATTTTTTTGTCAGGTGAACTATTTTTAAATTACAGAATTTGATGGAGTTCATGGTTAAGAACATATCCTCATTCTTTAATTTGACCAATCCCTCCTGAGTTGAGGGCCCTTTCTCTATCCATTGTTGGATCTGTGGCAGAAATGCATCAGGATATTCGCTCTTTGTTATATCAAGTGGGTGACCGGTTTCATCTGCCAGATACATGCAGTAGGTATAACGGTTAGACATCCGGTTAAAGTAATCCCGAATCTGACTGGTGTCAATCAGCAGAATAAATCGTGCTTTTCTGCTGTCAGGAATATCATGATAACTTAAATGTCCTGAAGATAAATCGCTAGAAATCGGATAGGCGATGGGAATCGCCCCTTCTTTTCCAAACATGTTGCTAAAACGGGTGGGAAGAACGGTGATGTGGGTGTATTGCCAGATGCTTTCCGGAAACAGCTGCTCAAAGTGATTTCCAATACCCAATGAGGCGGGGCTGAAAACAATATGGTCCTCTCCGCAGATTAATACATTGTTCACTATGTCGTGATTCTGTAAAAACGAATCTGTCAGAGAGGTAGCTGCAGAAAAATACTTGGCATAACCTGTAAAATTCCTGTTGTTTATATCAGAAATCATCTTAGGAAAGGGCTCTTTGACCAGAAGATGATTGGTAGCTGCAGATAAGGAGTTAAACTGAGAGGAAAGGGAATCTCCTGCCATCTGAACGGAACTGCCTGCTTTCTTTAGCACTTCGTTGGTATTGCGTTTATAAAAATACGAATAGGACAGCTGGCTGATCATAAAAAGTGCAGCCGATGTTATAAAAATCATACCAATCAGCAATTTGTAGTGGAATTTTAAATTTGCTAATCGTTTCATCATTCCCCGCTCCTTTCCCCTGCTGTATACTGTTTTTGATACTCAGAAGGAGTAAGACCGGTTCTTGCCTTAAATGCTCTGCTGAAAGATCTGTAATCCTCATAGCCAAGCAGAACAGAAACTTCTCCAGAAGTATGCTCCGGGAATTTTAAATGTTCCTGTGCATAATTGATTTTTAAATCCAGAGTATAATCCCGGAAATTCAGCTGTGTCTTATTTTTAAAGTATGTGCTGAAATAACTTTTGCTTAGTCCCAGATAACTGCATACATCCTCAGTTCTTGGATTTTTCAGTAAATTATTATTAATATAGTCAATGGCTTTTTCGATCAGTGGATCGTTTTTTGCTGCCTGGATTACCGTTAATTCTTCTGCAAATCCGCAAAGAACCGTTATCATAAAGCTTCGGATGTCTTCAAGAGAGTTTAAACTTGAAAGAACAGCAAATGAATTGCCTGTATAGCTTCTGGGAGGTCCGTCTAAATAGCGGGTCAGCTGGTTTTGCAAGGTGATGATCAGATAATTACACATACTGTATAAATAAGAAGGCGGAGGTACCTGTGGTGTCAGCAGCTTATTGAAGTACAGGTTAAAGCGTTCCTCAAGCTTTTCCCTGTTATCTTTTAAAATGGCTTCCAGAATCTCGTCCCCGGGCATAATAACAGGAGGTTGCTTTGTGTCAATGGCTGCAGAATCAAGAACAGGACCTGTATCCGGATATATATGCCAGGTTATGGTCTGTCTTGCGTCATGGAAGGAAGACTGAATTTCGCAAAGGCAGGGAACTGGCTTTCCAATCGCCGCAGCAATCTGCTGCGTAACACCAAATCCATTGGATTTTATATGCTGTTCCAGAAGCTGGTTGAGATTTAAATACTGTTCCGTATGGAATGGCAGATTTAAGATCAGCAGCAGTCCGGCTGGGGGATAATCAGTAATCAGAGCGGCGCTGCCATTTAATGTTTCCTCCAAAGACTCTCTCAAAGGATCCAGAGTCTGGGTTAATTCAGCATTCTCTTCTGTATCTCGGTAAGAGGAGAAAGCCTGAATCAGTACTGCGCAGCTTTCCCTGTCTCTGATGGAAAGAGAATAGTCCTCTATGACATTTTTTAACTCCAAAGCGCTTAACTCTCCTCGAAGCAGCTGAGGAATCAGGTTTTGCTTACGAAGGGAAATCTGTGCTTTTCTGAGTTTCCTAAGTGTGGAAAGCTGGTCACTGTGCATACCCCGTTTGCTTAAAATATCTTCTTTTAAATTCATGATCAGTTCGGTCAAGTCCCGGATGGATATGGGTTTGAGCAAATACTCTTTGACTCCGTATCTGATTGCTGATCTTGCATATTCAAATTCATCATAACCGCTTAAAATAACAAAAGAACAGTCAAACTGTTCCTCCTTGGCACGCCGAACCAGTTCCAGACCGTTCATGCCCGGCATCTGAATGTCAGTAATTACAATATCTGGCTCATAGTAGCGGATCTTATCCAGTGCCTCGGCACCGTTAACGGCTGTACCAATGACAGAGATTGAATAATCTTCCCATGGTATAATCGATCGCAGACCGGAACGGATTTCCGCTTCATCGTCAACAATCAGCAGAGTTATGATAGATAATGGATTCATATCTGCCTCCTTTTCACGGCTGTAGTTAAAGCAAACCAATTATAGCATTGTGCATAATGAAAAGCAAGGTGAAAGAGACGGAGGAAAATAGTTCGAAAAAAATGTTACATGAATAGTAAAAAATGTGGTGTCATCATTCGACAAAATGCTTTATGATGATGATACATCAATATTACAGCAGTAAAGATTATACAAAATGAAAGGGAGTAGAAACTATGAAAAAATCTAAGAAACTGGCGGCTATGGGGATTGCCGGT
Source organism: Lacrimispora sp. (assembly GCA_029256305.1). Classification (GTDB taxonomy): domain Bacteria; phylum Bacillota; class Clostridia; order Lachnospirales; family Lachnospiraceae; genus Lacrimispora. The sequence continues at coordinate 9,556 of JAQSYE010000111.1, forward strand.
ATCATGGCAGTATCTGCCTTGTCTGCCTGTTCTTCCGGAGGAAGCACTGCCGGAAGTACAACAGCCGGAAAAGAAGCAGAGACCACCACTGCTGCAGCTGGGGGAGAAACAAAGAAAGAGGCATCTTCTTCAGGAAAGGTGAAAGTTACTGTGTGGACAAACAACCGTCATGATCTGGAATACATGAACAAGGTTGTAGATGAGTTTAACAAGAAAAATGATCACATTGAACTGGATTATGTAGTACAGACAGAAAATTATGAGAACCTGATCTCCATGGCAGCAAATTCAGGTCAGTCACCAGATTTGTTTTCCCAGGTAAATGCTGCTGATTTTAAGAACTTTGCTGATAATGGTATCATACAGCCAATCAATGATTATATGACCGATGAATTTAAAAAAGTTAACGAAGTAGACCAGCATTTATATGAAGGCTGCAATGCATTTGGGGATAAGATCTACTGGGTTCCAGGCGGAAAGCGAAGCGGTTCCAGATTTATCTATAACAAAGAGATCTTTGATAAAATGGGAATTGAAGTTCCTAAAAAATTGAGCGATCTTACGGCAGTAGCAAAACAAATCACGGAAGCCGGAGCAGGGGATTATTACGGTATTATCTTCCCAGGTGCCAGTGGCCCATTCGAGCGTTGGCTTGAGCACTCCGCGGAAATGAGCGGAATTACTGCTTATAATTACAAAGAAGGTAAATATGATTTTTCCGGTTTTAAACCATACCTTGAAACGGTTCGTCAGCTGTTTTCAGATGAAAGCGTATTCCCTGGATCAGCTTCCATGAAAATTGACCCGGTACGTGTACAGTTCTCTGAGGGACATGTAGGAATTCACGCGAATGCATCTCAGGAGGCAACCGTACTGACAGAACAGTTCCCAGCTAAAATGGAATGGGGCGTTGCACAGCTTCCTACACTGGATGGTGAAATCAAAGGAAGTGAAGCCTGCAATCCAAACAGCGGCTGGATGATGAGTGCATTTACTGAGCATCCGAAGGAAGCTTGGGAAGTAATGGAGTACTTCCAGTCTGAAGAAGTATTAAAAGGCTATTTAGAAGGCGGATATTCCCTTCCGATTTCCAAATACATGGAAGATAAGATTGACAAGACCAAGATCGGCAGAATGGCAGATTTCGCTGGTGCAGATTATGAGGCAGTACTTCCGGTTGCACCTTCCGTTACTCCAGAGGGTGAAAATTACAGAGATGCATTATGGAATGCATGCCTTCCAGAAGGTGCTTCTATTGATGACACCATCGCAAAACTGAATCAGACTTATAACGATGCACTGGACAAAGAAGTAAAGATGGGCAAGACAAAACGTTTGGTAATCAAGGATTATGATCCGCTTCATCCAAACGCAGGTACAGTAGAATACCTGGATAAGTAGGAATGGTATCACGGCTGCTGCAGAACAGATTTGCTGTCTTGCAGCAGCTTTTTTGAATAGGGGAAGCAGGGGGAATCAAAGAAATCAACCAAGTTTATAAATGTAAGGAGTGCAATGTATGAATTCAAAACAATCTTTGGGGCAACGATTTAAAAAAGGCTGGGACCATGGAGATATTCCCATGTGGCTGATGCTTCTTCCCACCATCTTTTTTATCCTGGTCATGTCGGTTTATCCGTTTGCATGGCTGATTCGTTATGTGTTTTACGATTATAACGGATTTAAAGCGTACTTTGTCGGTTTTGATAATTTCAAACGAATGGTTACCGATGGAATTTACTGGAAAAGTGTTCTTCATACGTTTGAATACGCTGGTTTAAAACTTTTGTTTGTCCTTCCCCTTTCCCTGGTCACAGCAGTTCTTCTTCAGCGGAAACGGTTTGGAAGCGGTCTGATACAGGGAATCTATTTCCTCCCTACGGTAATCAGTTCTGCAGTATACAGCCTGATCTGGTACTTTATCTTTGCTACCTATAATGGTGTCTTAAATGGCTTTCTTCAGGCGACAGGCATTATAAAACAGCCCATAGACTGGCTTGGAAGCGGTAAAACAGCCATGATTGCAGTGGTTATTGTTGCTGTGTGGGGTGCATTTGGAAATTATATGATTCTTTTGATCTCTGGTCTGACAGGAATTCCAGCTGATGTTTATGAGAGCGCAGAGATTGATGGAGCAAATGGGATTCAGACCTTTTTCAAGATTACACTTCCCATGCTGGGACCGGTGCTGAAGGTTGTAATTATGCTTGCAGTTACCACAGCATTTAAAGACTATCAGTCCATTTTGGTATTAACAGGAGGCGGTCCAAATAACCGGACGCATGTAATGTTTTCCTATATTTTCCAGATGGTATTTGGAACATCGGCGGCGGCAGCTCAGCTTCAGATCGGATATGGCTCCGTACTCAGTATCGTCTCAGCTCTCATAGTGGGAATTGTCACGATTGTATACTTGAATTTCAGCAAAAAAATGGATGACATTTCATAGGAGGGAGAGAAAGGATGGCAAAGGAAAGAACGGGTCATTCCGTTGAATCAAAAAAGACAAAAGTAATCAATGCAGGAATTTTTCTCCTGTTGGCTATACTGGCATTATTCACCGTATATCCGGTTATTTATATAGCATTTGGGTCCTTTAAAACAAACGGCGAACTGGTTGGGGGAGGCCTTAATCTGATTCCCAAGAAATTTATTGCGGATAATTATGTTCAGGCATGGAAAATGGGGAATTTCTCCAGATATACAGTTAACAGCCTTATCATCGGATTCGGAGTCATGGGAGTCTCACTCTTTGTAAGCAGCATGGCAGGATATGTATTTTCCAGGAAAGAATTCCGTTTAAAAAGTCTGATCTACAATGCGATGGTAATGTTTATGTTTATTAATGTGGGAAGTGCTTCCCTCCGCCCCCTGTTTGAACTGGCAGTTAAACTTCACATGAACAAATCTCTGATGGCGATTATTCTGATCTCGGCAGGAAGCGGTCAGGCGACGTATGTATTCCTGATTCATGGATTTATGAACAGCATTCCAAAAGAACTGGATGAAGCGGCAAAAATGGATGGCTGCAGCTTTTTCGGAATATACAGCAGGGTGATTCTTCCTGTGTTAAAACCAGCCTTAGCAAGTGTTGCATTGTTATCCTTCCGCGGTGGCTGGAACGAATATATCCTTCCTTTGATCTTTACCATGACCAATGAAAAACTTCGCCCTTTAACGGTAGGTGTTGTAGCATTGCAGAATGCAGGAGACGGGGCAGCCGCATGGAACATTTTATTTGCAGGTTCTGCAATCGCGATTGTTCCTATTATCATTGTTTATATTATTGCAAGTAAGCAGTTCATGGGTGGAATGACGGCAGGAGCTGTGAAAGGTTAAGGACGAATAAGAGAAAGAGGAATCAAAATGACATTTGATTTAACCCAAAATGGATTTATTACGAATTATCTGGTAAGCGGGAAGAAAGAAACTCCTTATTTCAGCCAGGTTACTGGAACGGATCAGCTTGCCTGTGAAAAAACCATGCGCCTGGAAGCTGTTGACTCCGATCCAGTAATGCCACAGGGAACCATCGGTGCCGGTAAAATCAGCACACTGGGCCTTCCCTGGGAATATTATTACAATTTCGGAAATTGGTTTGTAGATCAGTCAGCGTTCTATCCCCTTCTGAAAAAAATTGAACTTTATGGCGCAACTGTTTTAAAGGCACCCAAAGACATGGAAGCAGAAGCCTGGCTGTGGAGCTACGGAGCGGTTGATGTCTGGGTAAACGGAATTTACTGCGGAGGGATTGAAAAGCCTGTTTATAAGCCAATCAGCAGAGCAATTCTCCGCCTGAAGTTAAATCAGGGGGACAATCTTATTTTTATTCGTCTTCAAAATCTGGGAGTGAGGGATACCAGAACTTTGTTTGGAATTCAGATTCCTGGAGAAGAACGGCATCTGCTTCGAGTGACCCTACCGGAACCGGAAGCAGTGAGAGATAGCGTATTGGCAGGAGAGTGGCTTTCCAATATCCGCTTAAAAGGAGGAAAGCTTATCTTCCCGGCAGAAGCGCCAAAGGGAAGTCTCCTGATCTATGATTCCAGGCCGATTGACTTTATGGATTACAAAGACCGGTATACATATCAGGAAATAGAAGGGGAAGCAGAAGCTTTGTTAAATCCGAAATCACCCTGGTTTAAGGTAGCGGTCACTGTAAATGATCAGAAGCTTTTGAGAAGCTTCGAATGTCAGGAACTTTTGTCTCCGGTATGGAGCCAGACTTCAGACGGGAAAGAGAATGAAAAACGAATTTATGAACGGATTGCATCTGTTTTACAGATTCC
>JAQSYE010000112.1 GCA_029256305.1 Lacrimispora sp.
GCACTGTCTTCTCCCATAGCCCTGGCTGCCGTATGGTAGATATAACTGAATGTACGCAAATTCAGATTAGGCCAGCCATCGTTGGGATTAGGCAGGAATTGATTGTCAAATGCATAATTGTATGCCTGCACAAACATATTCTGTAAAATTTCAGTCTCCTTTTTTCCGAAATCATAACTGTAAATCTTACTAAACAAAAACAGATAAGTAATACCTTCCAGCAAAAAGAAATTATAATGAATGGACCCCTCATACCAGAAAAAGTCTTTTGTTACTCCTGTTTCAAGCTGTTTTCTTACATTAAACTCACTGGTAAATGCAAAATCTATCATCTCCTGATCCTGGAATGCCAGCCCCATAACACCGATAGCAGCCAGATTCCAACAGCTGATATTATGAATTCTGGTAGCCTGGGGCGCCAAAAGAAGATACATTTCCCGAAACATATTGTGATACACCATATCAAGAAATTCAGGGCTTAATTCATCTCTTAAGATCTCAATGGTCTGAACAAAACGTATGGCAACAATGGATTCATTCAGTCCCTGAGGCATCATTCTTCCGCATCCCCAGGGCATTGTATCATAGGAATCTGATATCAGATTTTCTTTGTTATGCAGCAGAAACTCCTTATAATGGCTGGCATAAAATTCCATTACTGACACGGAATAATTCAAGTATTTTTTCTCTTTTGTGGCTTTATAAATGAATGCAGATACCAGCGCCATGATCACCGCTTTATTGCGGTAAAAATAGACCCAAACGCCATCTAAAATCTCACTTTCAAACACCTTTTTGCATACTTCACACCGATGCCTGTGGGGTGATTTCAAATCAAAGATCAACCTTCCTCCGTCATCGTCACAAAAATAGTAGTGACCCCAACGGCTTAACCGGTCCGGAGAGTCAGAAAAATCAGGAAGGAACTCATCTACCTCTTTTTTCATGTCCTGTATGATCTCCCGGTAACTTTCCTCTCCATTCATCCGTTCATAAAATCTATCATTTACATACTTCATTCTCACACCTCGCTTTTTTCCTGTTTTCACGGAACCCGGTAACTTTTTCTTTCCCCGCTTTTACTGCAAACATCTATAATACTTACAGTCATTTCATCTCCAAAAATCAACTGATAATCTTTGTCTCCGTGTCTGACATGAAGGTTCGCGCCGTCAAAGGTGACCTCCGTTTTCGTTCCATCAAAAGTAAAGCATTCTATCAACGTTTGTTTTTTCGTAGGGGCTGCTGATTGAAATGACAAAGTATTAATGTAAGATCTGCAGAGCTTATCCGGTTCCTGAGATGTCATTACGCTTACAATTTCCTGGGAGTACTGTTCCGAACAGATTTCCTGATCTGAAAAAACCGTATAAGTAATACCTCCGGTTTCCATTGGATAATAGTAGGTATGATCGTTCTGCTTTTGTGCCGGCATATCCGTATTTGAAATAATACGATAAATATGATTCCTGTCAGACGCACACACATCAACAAACAGGAAAAAGAATAACTCATCGGTAAATAACAGCCGGCTTACTTCTTTCATGCCAAGCTCTTCCGAATATATGCCGGAGGTTTCGCCTTTGTAAATAACCATGGAATCATCCGTCTCTAAGTAAACCACTTCTCCACGGTATCTATCTTCAATGGGATAAAACGGATCCTTTTCAAGCCTTTTTTCGGCACTGCACATATATACGTCATTTACATTTTCTACATCCGAGTATTGATTATCTACCAGAATTACATTGTGGTTATCCGGCATAATATTTCGGTTATATCCGTCTTCACAGGTCAGATATTCGCTTCCCCTTGTAAAGATATAAGAAAGATTATCTGGATGATGGTGAGAAAGAGAAAGACAATCCAGGCCATCTCTGCGATATAAATCCCAGCCATTCATCCACTGTTTTCTGCCCCCTGGATACCCGCATTTCATCGTCAGGACCTTGCTGCTTCTGCTCCAGTTTTCTCTCATTGACAGCAAACCCAAATCTTCAAAGTATCGGACTTTTGGAAGAAGAGAAAGGGGTTTTTCAGACACTTCAGGCTCATACCATAGAAATTCAAATGCAGCCTCCGGTAAGATGCCAGGTTTGATTTTACTCTTTTGCGCTTCGGACATAAGGAATTCATCAAGAACAAGATTTGCAAATGTCTGAGCAAAGCCGTCCCCATACTCGGCAGCCACCTTATAATAGACGCAGGGGGTATGTCCGCTATGGCGGTCATGACTGTCTCCAAAATTCAACTGCTGCTCAAAATCACCGCAGGATTGATATAAGCGGTAATAAAAGGTATGCTTCAGGTAATTGCTTGTCTGAAAATAATCAATGTTTTCCTGCATTTTAAGCAGATGGGCATATACAAACAGCCACATTCCCCCGTATCTCCAGTAAGGAACACCTTCATAATTTGAACCGTCATCTGCAAGGAGAGAAAACACTTTGCCAAAATTCTTTTTTGCTTCCTCTGTATATTGGCTGGCCTTGTCATAAGTATCTGAAAGTACATATCCTGCAGTTGCCAGACCAGTCATATTGATCCAGTTGTGGTTCTGATAATAGTTGGTTGACCAGCCATGACCGTTAGTTTCCAATTTGTACTGGTACATAATATCTGCGTGATGTCTGATCTTAGCAAGAATTTGCTCTTTTTCTTCTTCCCCTAAAAACGGTTTCAGCCAGTCGTATCCCAGGGACAACCCGAATAAGATCCAGGAAGCAGATAAATCCACATTCACCAAATGGGCATTCCCCCATTGTTCATAGGACAAAACCGCCCCAATGAACCTCTTTGCCTCGTAAAGATACTTGTCCTCCCCGCTCAGGCAATGGGCAAGAGCAAGATTCATAATTGCAACACCCATATATGTAGTGCTCTCTTTTGGATGGTGTACAGGCAGTTGATACGTTTCATACCGGTCAGCCTGCTCAAGCAATCTTCGATACTGCTTTTTTCTCAAGCCTTTGATCTGTTCTTTGTAAGGCTTTATATCACCAATAAATACCAGATTGCTCATCCCTCTACTTCTCCTCCTACTTCCTCATTTCGATGACTGTATCCATTAATCCAGTCACCAGATAATAAAAGATGGTGTAAATCAAAGCAAAACCAATGGGTTCTCCTGGTATAGTGACCGTGCCTTCCGGGAGGTGAAGCAGTCTCTCCAGCAGCATATTTACGCTTTGGTAAGTCACATAAACTAAAAATACAAGAACCATGTTTTTTAAGATTTCAGCCAGCTTTAAAACTGCATTTTTCCACCCACTTCGTTCAAAATAGGATTGATTGTAAATTTTTCCTTTTCTTACTATATCAAACATCCGATAAGCAACCGGATTATAAAGAAACAATGTTGCAAGCCCCAATCCCAATCCAAGGAAAAAAATCATATCCAGAGGGTCGGCAAAGATTCCGGACTGGGTGCCAAATCCAATAAAAAAGTAGCACATACCTGCGATCCACCACCTGAATACTCCCGCTTTCACATTGTCTGAAATCTTCTTTTTTCCATACTTTCTTTCTCTTCCTGCCATGATCTCATCACCTGTTCTTAATTAAATCAGCAATCAGCATAAGGCCGGAAATTACATAAGCCAAAATGATTGCCATGCTGAAAACTACTGCACGATTTACCACACCCACATCCAGAGAGCGCTGCACAGAAATCGCATTCCGGTAAATCACGACCAGATACAATCCTAATCCTGCTGTTACAAAACAAATCAAAGCGGCAAAAATCCGTTCTGCTATTTCTTTCTTCTTGATGCGGGTCGTCTCAAATAAAGCAACCAGTCCCATCAAAACAAACAGGAACATCACAAAACCGCACATTTCATGCTCCAAGAGCAGTAGGGCTTTTACATGAATATTGGTAAAAATCAGATGCACCACAGAAGAAATTATAATAATCGCTTTCGCTACACTGGTTAACTGTTTACTCATCATTCTCTCCCGCCTTTGCATGCATTACTAACTCTGTTGTTTCCTTGTCGAAAAAATAGATATGTTCCATTCCAAAGTGGAGATTGACCTGTCTGTCCAAGCTGTCCTCCATGCTCTCTACCTGGCATGTCAGAACTGATTCTCCAATCCTTACATATAAAATATAACAATTGCCTAAAAACTCTTTGTTTTCCAGTTCTCCTGTAAACACATTTTTATCTTCCCCATGGGAAATCGAAAAATGCTCCGGCCTGATCCCCAGTATAAGCTCCCTGCCGGAATAATGTTTTAAAGGATCTGCGATCTTCTGAGGCAGGAGAAGTGAATGAGAGCCGAACACAAACTGGCTGCCCTCAACCTTTCCTTCTATAAAATTCATCTGAGGCGCTCCTATAAAACCTGCTACAAATAAATTGCATGGCTCATAATAAATTTCTTTTGGAGTTCCTGCCTGCTGGATAATTCCGTCTTTTAAAACCACCATTCGGTCTGCCATTGTCATGGCCTCTGTCTGGTCATGAGTTACATAAACAGTCGTAACCTTTAATTCTCTCTGGAGTCTTACGATTTCAGCCCTCGTACTTGTTCTTAGCTTTGCATCCAGGTTTGACAACGGCTCATCCATAAGAAATACCTTTGGCCTTCTTACAACGGATCTGGCCAGAGCTACTCTCTGTTTCTGCCCTCCGGATAATTGTCCCGGCAAACGTTTCAGCAGGCTTCCAATTCCTAAAATTCCCGAAGCTTCTTTCACTTTGTCATAAATAACCGTGTCTTTTTCATGTCTGACACGCATGCTCATCCCAACATTGTCGTAAACCGACATATTACCATACAGCGCGTAATCCTGGAATACCACCGCAATATCCCGTTCTACCGGTGGGCATTTATTAATTACTTTATCATCCAGAATCAGTTCTCCGTCAGATATCTTTTCCAGTCCGGCAATCATGCGCAGGATCGTTGACTTTCCACAGCCTGACGGACCCACAAGAACAATAAATTCCCCATCCTGAATTTCTAAATTGAATTTATTGACTGCACAAAATCCATTTCCATATGCTTTGCTTATATTTTTAAACAGGAGTTTCCCCATACTTTTCACCTCATCCTAGCTGACATCTGACTGCTGTAACTGTTCCTGAAGCCTTTGTCTTCTGTTGGTATGCTTCAAACTGACGAAGCCAGCCGTCAGAAGTATGATGCCGCCCAAAAGATTTGCAGTCATGATCTCTGTATGTCTGGCATAGGGCTTTAACACAAAGGGAACCAGCACAGACATTCTGACCAGCATGTAAATACCAAGAATAGCAGAAATAAACGCCCATATTTTATGATAAATATTGACCTTAACGGCACAGGTAAAAAGTACAAACAATATCAAAATATTAATCATTACCGTTACTCCCATCAGGTAACTTACTGGCATCACATCCAGAATCATAATATCATAGATAAGTTCAGCTAATATGGCGCATAAGATCAGTGAATATGGCAGCACATCCTTTTTATATAATGACACGTATGCCCTTTTTTCTTTTTCAAGCAACCGATTATCCATTCCTTGTGCTCCCCTTCTTCTGATTCTTCTGGTATTTAAAATGGCTTCTGCCAATGGCAACGATATAATAAACACAGCAGAGAATATAGGAAATATAGATTCCTGTTCCAATTCGGAACGTGGTAAAATGAGGCTTATAATCACCTGCGCTTTCTAACCGCAAATACTGGAAATCCAGGCCGGCATAATAGTTTTCTATGGCCTGAAGATTAAACAAGGCATAGGCGGTACATGCGCAACAAAGAAGCAGTGACAATTCCATTATGATTAAAGCAAATTTATCCGGTATTTTACCGAAGACCTCCAGCAGAAAGGAAAGTAATATTACAAGAACTCCAAATACTGCAAAGGTAAAAATCTGTTTATTAAATATTTGCAGAATGTAATCATGAAAAAAAGAAATCTGATCATTCTGCTTTAACTTCAACCCGAACAAATCTTTATACTCCGTCATAAAGCAGAGAGTATAGATGAATACAATGATTACGATCCCGGTATATATTCCTGCTGCTAATCTTTGAGTTTTAAAATACTTCTGCATCATCAGCTCCCACCTTTTTATAAGGGAGGAGAAAGCCCCCTCCCCCGGTTTAACTACTTTTTATCCAATGTCATAACATCATAGGCCGCCTGATAAGTTTCTTTATAAATATCAAGTCCCCTCTTCTTAAATTCTGCCGCATACTCTTCGTAGCTTTTTGCTACTACCGCTCCCTGAGGCGCATTGCCTTTTGCCTGATAACGGACAATATTAAACATGAATTCTACAATATCATCGGTATCCAGAGATGTGGTATCTGCGATTGTTTCTTTCTGTCTGGAAGTCAGGGAAAAGACCGGTGGAACCATCTTATAATAATTTGGATTATCCCCGCTTACTCCTTTTCCTGCATAAGTTGCAAAATTGGTCGTTGAATTTTGCAGAAGCGTCCAGCCTTCAAATCCCCGCTCAGAAGTATACTGATACTCAAAGCCGATTTCTTTCTGGTAACCAATGGGCATCAGGCACCCCATCCAGTCTCGTAAGAACGTAGACAGATCTCCTTTTGCCACTTTGCCTGAAGTTTCATATACCCAGCTGGTGAATAATGGATATTTTAATCCATCCGGTCCTGTATAATCTTTACCTTCCTCCAGATTCATAGGTAAGCCATAATTCTGCAATCTGCTTCCTTCCTGTGTAAAAAGGTAATCCATAACCGCACATGCCCTATGTATCTGATCTTCCGTAGAACCTGCTACAGAAATAGCCCAGCCATCTGGCTTAATGGCTCTTCCGTTATCCAGATAATACTGCCAAGTACCATTCACCTTGGCAACCGGAGGCAGAATCACAGCCGTATCAGGATTTAAGGAGTCAGATGTAGATGAAGCAATCCAATCATAAGTCATAAATCCAAAAGACGGTGCTTCTCCGTCATCAGTTCCCCAAAGGGTAGATCGGTAATTGGTCTTTTCACTCAGATCATAAGCGTCGGAATAGATCAGTCCTTCCGCTTCCATCATAGATAAATACTGTAAGACATTGTACACGCCTTCTTCTGAATAGGTATACTGGATATGCCCGTTCTCATCAATATACCATCTTGAGGTATAGGAGTCTGCTCCATGAACTTTCACGCCGTTGAAATAGGTAGATAAACGAAGCAAATCCTCACGATAGTTGGACTGTCTTACGAAAAGCGGCCATACAACATCAGCTTTTCCCTGGGTCAGCAGAGCCGGATTGGCTTTAATGCAACGCATCAGCGCGATCATTTCATCAATGTCATAGGCTGCATTTTCCCCAAGGAATAATTCCGATGGGCTGCTGTAATCGTAGTTGTCTTTAATATACTGAATTAATGCCCTGGTTAAGGTTTCACCGTTTTTTACTTCCAGTTTATTTTGAATTTCAATAATATCCTGGTCGGTTTTCTTAACAATATCAATTCCCTCTTTTGGGGAAACCATGCCTCCATTTTCACCTGTTCTGCGGTTATCTCCCACATAAAACCCATTATAATGCACATCATAGGAGTTCTTATCATAGGCAGCACCCTCTGCATCCAACAGACCGGTTACCCATGATTCACGGATAACAAAAGCTCTCGCTATCTGATTCAGTTCAGCAATATAAGGTACATGGTAAATATTTCCGTCGTAAGCGGTAATTGCAGATTTAACGTCAGGATTCTTTGTTAAATATTCCTTGAAATTAGGCATATAACCGGTTTTCATCATTTCGGTCAGATTCACAAATTTCCCTTCGGTTCCATAAAACATAAGGCGTTCCGCAATTGATTCGCCTCCAAAGATATTGGCTCCGGAAAAGTTTGACGTGGATTCGGTCTGAATCATATCGCTGGTCTTCACATCCTGTACCGTCACATCGGAAAACTTGCTGTTCAATTCCTTTTCCATATAAGACCACATGGGTTTGAGCATGCCGGCCGTTACAACTGATCCATCCGGCAAGGTCAATGGAGATTCCTGATTATAAGTCATGGTTCTTGACTTATTTCCAGTGGCAACATTAAACTTTAACTCTACTGTTTCTGATAAATCGGTTTTATCATCTGCTGCTTCACTGGTTTCCTGTTGTGTTTCTACTGCTGCCCTGGTTGACGCCTGATCCACAACGGAAGAACCGCACCCCGTCAATACCGCTGCCAGTAAAACGGCACACAGTGTACCCCCTGCTACTTTGTTCCTCATAAAATCCTCCTTCTGCCTTATGGCAAATAAATCATTTATCCTTTTACTCCCCCCATATTCACGCCTTTTGCAAAGTACTTCTGAATATACGGGTAAATAACTAACACTGGAATGATCGAACATATAATGATGGCATAAGCCAGACTGTCTGCGGAATATGCAAGATTAACCGGAGATTCATCATATAGTTTTTGATAATTCTCAATCAACTGCCGCAGGTATACCTGCAGCGGCTGCTCATAGGGGTTCGCCAGCAGCATCCTTGACCAGTAATAACCATTCCATCTTGATATGGCATAGAATAAGGTTACTGTTGCAATGCTGGCAGTGGACATTGGTATGTAAACCTTTCCAAGCATCTGAAACTCATTGGCTCCATCCATGATTGCAGCTTCTTCTATTTCTTTTGGAATGCTGCTGAAATAGTTTCTGAGAAGTATAATGTTATATGCCTGGACACCAAATGCTATAATCATTCCCCAACGGTTGTCCACGTGCATAGTCTTATAATTCAGATACAGAGGAATCATTCCGGCACTGAACCACATGGTAAATACCAGCAGAAAGTTCCATTGCCGCCTGAACATCAGCTTTGTTTTCTGCAATGCATAAGCACCTGTAATGGAAATCACCATACTCCAGGCAGTACCAAGCACGGTATAAAACAGGGTGTTGGTATACGCAATCCAAAATCCTTTGTTGTGCAGCACCATATCATAGGCCTGAAATGTCACTGCCTTCGGCAAGAGTACAATCTGGCCGCTTTCATATGCAACCTTTCCGCTGATTGATACGCTGAATGCGTACAAAACCGGATACAGGGCAAGCAATGCAAAGATGATAATCATCGTATAGGAAAACACCTTAAATATCTTTTCACTTCTGTTTAAGCGCTCCATCATTTTCACCTTTCCTAATCTACCACAGAGATGTTTCTGATATATTTCTGCTGATTGTATTGGCACCAATCACCAGTGCAAACGCAATCAGGGAATTGAACAGGCTGACTGCAGCTCCGATTCCGTAATTGCCTGACAGAATACCGATTCTTTGTTCAAAGGTGGAGAGCACATCTGCTGTCACATAAATATTGGCATTGTATAAAAGCAAAACTCTTTCATAGCCAATGGTCAGCATACTTCCTATCCTCATGATGATCATAATGATCAGAGTTGGAGCCATACCCGGAAATGTGATAAAGCGAATTTCCTGAAATTTATTGCCGCCATCAACTTTTAAAGCCTCATACAGAGTAGGGGAAATCCCCATAATGGCTGCAAAATAAACAATGGAATTATATCCGCTTTCTTTCCAGATCCCTACCATAATATACAGCGGCCTGAAATAATTGGATTTCTGCATGATCGAAACTCCTGGATCAATCAACCCTATATGCTGGAGCACAGATGCGATAATTCCGGTTGAACGTACACCGCTGTAAACCAGCATGAGTGCAATTCCTGTAATTGTAACCTCAGAAAGAAAATGAGGCAGGTAGGTTGCGGTCTGCGTAAGTTTTCTCACCGTATCATTCCCTATTTCAGCAAATAATAAGGCCAGTATGATCGGTACAGGGAATCCAAATATGAGACTGTAAGCACTGATAATAAATGTATTTCTAAATGCCTGCCAAAACTCAACCTTATTGACTCCAGAAACAAGGTTAATAAAATTGTCAATTCCTTTAAATTCACTTCCCCATATTCCAAACTGAGGATCAAATCTCTTAAACGCAATGAGAAGCCCTCCCATTGGCTTATAAGCCCACAAAACAAACCAGATTACCATAGGAAGCAGGAGTACATATAAACGCCAGTCCTTACTCACCGCTTTCCATATTTTTTTTGTCTGGGGCTCACGCATTTTAAACTCTTCCGCTCCCATTCCCTTCTCCTTCCATGTAAGTAAAATAATATCTCATATCACAAATCAGACCTTTCCGCATATGAAGTACACAGCACACAATGATATTGATGATCATGGTAAAAAATGTCGTTCCAAAATAATCCTTAACCCCTGTTGTTTCCCCGGTTAGCAAAAATATGACAATCCCCTTTCCTGCCGACAGACTGCAATGAGAAAGAAAGATATAAAGGAGCAGAAAAACATGTCCGTCAGCAATGGTGTTTCTGTTTCTGCTTCCGTAAACCATCATCGGAATCCCAATAAATGCATTTGACAGAATATAAAATAAAATTCCGGACCAAAGAGGCATTGGCGAAAATAGAATACTGGGAATTCCTCCTATCATGGCAACAACTACTCCGACTGCTCCCCAGCGAATCATGGATATCAGGCAAAGAACCATGGAAAAGCTGAAATAAAAGCTGCTGTTCCAATATTCCAGCAGCTTATAACTCATAATTTCTGAAATAGCGGCGAGAATTGAGAAAAATAATAAGTCCAAATACAGAAACAAAAGAATTTCTTTCCTATTGTTCATAATTAAGAACCTCGTTCACGATAATGTTTTAAAATTAAGATCTCTTTCGTAGAGATCTTAACAGAAAAGTTCACATATAAGAACTAGGTTCTTAATATGAGCACATTATACATTTTATTTTCACAATTGTCAACATAAATGTACACTTTATATTATATGCTTGTTTTTAAGAGCGTATTTTTTCAAAAAACGCAAATAAAAAATGCGAAAATGACCTTTGTATTGTATTACATTATCGTTTACAAAGGGTTCAATTCTCGCATAATAAATATTGTCCATGTAGTGGCAGTTTTCATAGCCAGCAAGTATATGATCATTTAAAAACTTGAAGCCATCACGGGTTGGGGTGATATCCTAAATTTTTTGATATTTGCATTGCTGCCTCTTTAAGTTCCCGGGCAACCTGCTCATCATCAATCGTTTCATCATAAATATCCGATAAAGAAACAGCTGCTATCACTCTTCCTGTATAGTCAAAAATAGGTGCTCCGCAGCAGCTGGTTATGTCCTCCAATTCCCTCTGATCCAAAGAATACCCCCGTTCCTTTGTTTTTCCCAACTCTTCCAGCAGTTGTTTTTTGGAAGTAATGGTATAATCTGTTAGAGGTTTAAAATCAATCTTGTCCAAAATTGCGCTCTGTTCCTCTTTTGACAAAAATGCAAGAATTGCCTTTCCCAGAGACGTTGCATAGGCATCTTTTCTGGTTCCGATAGCGCATGAAGCCAGTCTTGCGTTTTGCGCCACATATTTATGAACGTATACGATCTTGGTTCCATTTAAAACTGCAACAAAAGCTGTTTTATTATATTTTTCAGCTATGGGCTGTAGATTTACAGTACATTCTTTAATCAGACTCATATCATCTATATATTTCATACCCAAGGAGAAAGCCTCTATCCCCAGACAGTATTTCTTATCATTATCACGAAGTGTTGTAATATAGTTCAGCTCCAATAATGACTGCACAATGACAAATACGCTACTTTTAGCCATTCCCATTTCATTGGTTATCTCCTGTAAGGTTATTCCCCTTTTCCTATCAGCTATCAACTGCAAGATCGTAAATGTACGTTCCACGGTTCGATTCATTTCATACCTCCCTAAGTTTATATATACGAATCAGATTCATAATTAGAATGATTGTATTCTTTTTTTCCCATAGTGTCAATATGTAACGCAATGTTCTATTTTTCAGGAAAATATGTGAAATAGAATAATTACTGACAGAAACCAGGATGATACTA
>JAQSYE010000113.1 GCA_029256305.1 Lacrimispora sp.
ATTTTCATAATAAAACATTAAACAGGCTTGAAGATGCGGCGGTGGTGTCTGTTGAGGGGAAGATTGCCTACACAACAGATTCCTTTGTTGTTACTCCGTTGTTTTTTCGAGGAGGAAATATCGGTAAGCTGGCTGTGTGCGGGACAGTTAACGATTTATCCATGATGGGAGCGATTCCCAAATATCTCACGGCAGGTTTTATTATTGAAGAAGGCACGGAACTGGAAACCATCGAGGAAATCGCCCGCACAATGGCTTTGACAGCAAAAGAGGCCGGAGTTAAGATCGTTGCAGGCGATACAAAAGTGGTGGATGGAAACGGCGGGGTTTTTATCAATACTTCCGGAATCGGGGAAGTGAAAAAAGGCGGCATCAGCATCTCTCACTGTAAACCAGGGGATGCCATTATATTAACTGGAAACTTAGGAGAACATCATGCGGCGATTCTTTCCCACCGCATGGGAATAGAAAATCAGATTGCCAGCGACTGCGCGCCGCTTACATCCATAGTTCAGAACTTATTGGACAGCCAGATCAGGGTTCACTGCATGCGGGATGTCACCAGGGGTGGTCTGGCCACAGTTTTAAATGAAGCAGCAGAGCAGTCCGCATGCGGCGTGGAGATATGGGAAGAAACGCTACCTGTCAGCCCGGAGGTGAAAGGATTCTGCGGCATATTGGGTCTGGACCCTCTCTATATGGCAAATGAAGGAAAGATGATCGCCGTTGTTCCGGGAAATCAGGCCGAAAAGGCGTTAAAAGCAGTGCAGAACAGTAATTATGGAACAAATGCCAGAATAATTGGTACAATTTTAGAAGGAAGCGGAGTTAGAATGAAAACCAGGCTTAAGGGACTTCGAACCATTGATCTTTTATATGGAGAAGGTCTTCCCAGAATCTGTTAGAGTAAGTAAGAGGTCAGTTCATTTCAGCTGGCTTCTTTTTTTCCTTTTTCCCAAATAAAATTCATTGACGTAGTAACAACTTATTTGTTATAATGAAGTTGCTTCTTTTGGAGCAAAAGGAGAATAAATATATGGAAAAAGAAAAAAAACGTCAAATATCGCTGCAACGGGCAGAGGAACTGAAGGGGAGGATTGAAGATTTTCTTGAGGCAAGGAAGTCAATTCCCACTGGAATCAGCAAAAAAGATGTGCTGAACGAACGGAAAAACAGAATTCTTCATATTTATTCGGCAACGGAAGTGGACTGGAATGATTACAGATGGCAACTTAAAAACAGAATTACAGATGTGGAAAGCTTAAGTCGGATTCTTCCAATCAGTGAAAAAGATAAGCAGCTGATCAGAGAAGTGGGGGAAAAGTTTCGATGGGCAGTTTCTCCGTATTACTTAAGTCTTGCAGATCCAGAAGACAGCTTTGATCCCATACGTCTGATGAGTATCCCAAACTATAAGGAACTGGAAGATTCCTGTACGGATTTAGATCCCATGGCAGAAGAGTATACCAATCCTGCCGGCTGTATTACCAGGCGGTATCCGGACCGCCTTATCATCAATGTGACCAATGAATGTGCCATGTACTGCAGACACTGCCAGAGGCGGCGTAACATCGGTGAACAGGATGTGCACAATTCCCGTGACAAAATTATAGAATCGATAGATTATATCAAAGAGAATGAGGAAATCAGAGACGTTCTCATCACAGGGGGAGATGCACTGACTCTGTCAGACGAACGGCTGGAATGGATCATCAGCCAGTTAAAGGAAATTCCTCATGTAGATTACATAAGGCTTGGAACCAGAATCCCGGTGACCATGCCCCAGAGAATAACCAAAGAGCTTTGTGATATGTTAAAGAAGTACCACCCCATTTATTTAAATACGCATTTCAATCATCCCATGGAGATCACAAGTGAATCAAAAGCGGCCTGTGAAAGGCTGGCAGATGCAGGAATCGTTCTGGGAAATCAGGCTGTTTTGTTAAATGGTATTAACAATGATAAATTTGTGATGCGTGTGCTCAATCATGAACTGTTAAAATGCAGGGTGAGACCTTATTATATCTTTCATGCAAAACACGTTCAGGGAACAGCTCATTTCAACACCTCCATTGAGGATGGAATTGAGATTATGGAATATTTAAGAGGATACACTTCCGGTATGGCGATTCCCACATTTATCGTCAATGCGCCAAAAGGGCAGGGGAAGACTCCCATATTCCCCAATTATGTTATTTCAAGAGGCCCAGGCTATGTGAGACTCAGAACCTGGGAAGGCAATGTGGTTAAGTACGAGGATCATGAGACAAAAGACATTCATGAGCTCCTTTGATTAAAGAAACCGCTGATCCAAAGGCTGATATGCCAATGGATCAGCGGTTTTTTTATCGTTATTTTTGCATAATATGAATCGCAAAGCCTCCATACTCACCGTCTAAATAAACGTTTTTCAGTTTCCCATCCTCAAGATATGCGGCAGTATCCATGTTGAAGGAGAAGCCTTTCTCTTTCAACTCTTCTACAGCGGAGGTCAGATCCGGTGTACGCATAGCAATATGACCGTTTGCCCCCAGGAAAGGAGCCTTCATACATTCAAAGTAAGGACCGCCGAACTCAGACTTTTGTCCGTGACGAGGTTCCAGGTTAAACATCATACTCAGAAGCTGAGCCAGTTTCTCGGCCTCGTCAGCATTTGGTGTGTTGATGCCGATATGCTCCAGTTCAAATTTATTATTCATAACCATACCTCTTTCTTTAAGTAATTAAAAATTTTACATGGGAAACAATAGCAACGCTCCGGCAGTTAAAGCAAGCAGGCGGATAAAGTACATCGGAATTGTGTATTTCCAAAACTCTATTAGCTTGTACTTACCAATTCCCATTACCATAGCTGGCATACCGTCAATTGGCAAGAAATGACCATTCCAACCCGAAATTACAATTGCAACAGCAGCTGCGGTTGGATTCAGTCCAAGACTCATGCAGGTAGCAATTGCCATAGGTGCAAATACATACACAGTACCGATTGTGGATCCTGTAAGGGTTGCAAGGACACTTGTTAACATACAGAATACAAAGATCAGGATGAAAGGATTGATATTAGCGCCAAGCATATTAGCTACCGTTTGCCCTACTAAAGCAGTTAAACCTGTACCGCCAAGAGCATCGGCGACACCAATAACGCCAGCTGACATCAGAATAATTGGAGCACCAATGTTGTTACGAATTTCATCGAAATTCAGAACGCCGATCACTAAAACCAGACCTGCAGATAAACCTGGAACCATATATCCTGCGTCGCCTACTTTACTCTGAAGAATCATACCCACAACAGCTGCAATAAAGGCTGCATAGGTAGCATTTTCTTTCCATTTTGGCAAATTGTAAACGATATCTTTTGATTTATCAGTTCCGGTTTCTGTGTCTTCTACATTTTTGTTCGGTAAAACTTTATAACCGATTAAAGCCCATGCTACATAAGCCAAAGAAAGTATTAGATTTACAATCGAGAATTTTGCTAACGAAACACTGGTAATACCTGATTTAGCAGCTGCTAAAACCGCAATAACAATACCATACTGCAATGTAACATTAATAGGAATCAGTGGATGGTTCGCTGCAAAACCAGCAGCAGCAATTACTTTACCACGTGGTAATTTGTCAGAATACTGTATGGTCGATAAAATACCTAACGTAAGAATGTAGAATGCAGTTGAACCTGTTCCAAAGATACTGCTGGCCAGCATGACGATAATAAATAACATGATATATGCCTTGTATCCACCTTTGTTAGCCATATTCATAATTGTTTTTCTGAAAGCACCAATCAGGCTGGTTTTTTGAAGAGCAGCCACGATTGCCATGAAAGAGGCCAGCATAATTATGGTGGCGTTAGAAAAACCACCGAAAGCAGTCTTGATATCTGTTATGCCAAAAAGAACCATTAGAAGACAAGCGAGTATTGGAGGTGCACCGAATGGAAGCTTGTCAGTCATGATTAAAACAATCATGAGTATAGTGATAGCAAGAGCAATAATCATTGGGATAGTCATTTGTTTGAACTCCTCTCTGTTATAAAGCATTATTAATTGGCAGTTGGTACCTATATCAATTTCAGGACTCTTTTCTGGCATGAACCATAAGGATTGCGTAATCGATCGCATTGACCAGACTCAGCTCACTGGAGCGGCCGCTGCCTGCAAGATCGATGCCGGTTCCATGGTCCACGCTGGCACGGATAATAGGCAGTCCGAGAGTTACGTTAACACCTTCCACAGCTTCCCAGTGTTTTACTTCACGGTCATAAACAAAACCTTTTACCTTTAGCGGAATATGGCCCTGATCATGGTACATGGCAACAACGATATCGTACCAGCCACCCAGTGCCTTAGAGAATATGGTATCGGGAGGAGTGGGCCGTTTTTCCGGGATAATAATGCCCTCAGCCATGGCTGCCTCAATAGCAGGCTGGATTTCTTCCACTTCTTCCCAGCCAAACATGCCGTTTTCGCCACAGTGGGGATTCAACCCCGCAACGCCGATTTTTGGCTCTTTAATTCCCAGTGCTTTGCATCCTTCATTGGCAATGCGAATGCAATCCAGAACCCGGTCCTTCTTGACTCGATCACAAGCTTCACGTAAAGATACATGAGTGGAAACATGCACCACCCGCAGATCATCATGAGCCAGCATCATCGTGTACTTCGGCGTGTCTGTATAATCGGCATAAATCTCGGTATGACCGGAATAGTGATGACCAGCCATATTGATGGCTTCTTTACTCAGAGCATTGGTAACAGTCGCATCAATCTGCCTATCCATTGCCAGCTGAATCACTTTCACGACATACTGAAATGCTGCCTCACCGCCCAGAGCACAGGCACCCACACCAAAAGGCTCAGGCACATCTAAGTTGGAGGTGTCCGGAATATCGCCTGAAGGAACCAGTTTCAAATCCATCAGGTCGATGGTTCCATAGGTGTACTTTCCTTCGGAGGGAGCAGAAACCACATTCAGATCCAGATGAATGCCATGAACTTTTTCCGCCACCTTCAATGCGTAACTGATAGAAGTTTCATCGCCTACGACCAAAGGCTTACAGCGTTCGTAGAGTTTCGCATCTGCCAGTGCTCGAACCGTAATTTCCGGGCCATTTCCAAAGGGATCACCCATAGAAATGCCAATAACAGGTCTAAATTGAATAGTCATATCAACACATCCCTCTATCGGAGTTTTCCTTTAAAACCAGTTTTAGTGCGTCAACACCTTCGTCACAAAGATAGTTAAATGGACGGCGGCATTCGCCCACCGGGTAGCCAAGCAGAGAAACAGCCTTTTTCACAATCGTATTAGGGTTGCCATATTTGAATACGGCACGGAAGGATGCGATGGAGTCCTGAGCAGCCTTAGCTTCTTCCAGTTTATCAGCCTTGAACAGTTCATAAATAGATGCCAGAACATGAGGATATACGTTGGCACATCCTGCGATGCCGCCTGCACCGCCTGCCTCCAGACAAGGAAGAATTAGAGAATCATTTCCGGATAAGACACGGAAATCTTTGTCTAAGTCCTTTGTAAGGTTGATGTAAGCAAGTAAGTTATCCCAGTCACCGCTTGAGTCTTTTGCGCCCATGATGATGTCTACATCTTTAGCAAGCTTTGCAACGGTCTCAGGAAGCAATTTGTTGCCTGTGCGTGCGGGAATATTGTACAGCACGATAGGAATGTCTACATGTTTGGCAATTTCCACGTAGTGGTCATAAAGCTCTTTTTGTGAGGCAAGAGCAAAGCTGGGTGTGATGATAGACAGCACATCGGCTCCAAGCTCCTGCGCTTTCCTGCTCATGCGAATGGTATCAGCTGTGGAAATGCAGCCTGTACCTGCATAC
Source organism: Lacrimispora sp. (assembly GCA_029256305.1). GTDB lineage: Bacteria > Bacillota > Clostridia > Lachnospirales > Lachnospiraceae > Lacrimispora. The sequence continues at coordinate 5,850 of JAQSYE010000113.1, forward strand.
ACCGGAACACGATGTTTTACCTGATCGATGGTAGCCTCAAGCACCTCGATTTTTTCATTTTCGCTTAAGATATAACCTTCCCCGTTGGTTCCGAATGGAAACAGACCATGAACACCACCCTCCAGCATGCGTTCGATCTGGTTGCGCAGTTCATTCAAATTAAGAGATTCATCGGGATTCATCGGGGTTAAAATCGGTGGGATAATGCCTTTTAATTCAACGTTCTTCATTCTAATATTCTCCTTTAATTAAATGATTTTCTGATAAAGTGCCCGGGCGTCAGCAGGAGTGACTTCCCGCATGTTGTTTACCAGAAGGCGCGTTACCTGCATTCCGGCTTCTACCAGCCCTTCCAAGTCTTCGGCGGGTACTCCAAATTCCTTTAAGCTGGTGGGGATGTCTAATTCTTTTACGATCTTCTCCATCCAGGCAAGCATATAGGCACTTTTTTCTTCCGCTGTCTGGCAGTTTCGGTCGGTGTGGACACACCGGTCATAGACAGCGGCGAACTTCTCGCGGCATACCGGCTCATTGAAACCCATAACCGGTGCCAGTAACATGGCGTTGGATACGCCGTGTGCGATGTGATATTTGCCGCCAAGGGGGTAGCTTAGTGCGTGTACGGCAGTAGTGCCGGAAGCAGTGATTGCCAGTCCGCCGTAATAGGCTGCAATCTGCATCCGGTTCTTGGCTTCCATTGCCTCAGGATCGTTACATGCATCCATGATGTTGTTAAGAATCAGATCCAGACCCTCAAGTGCATACAAATCACTGAACGGATTTGCTTTATTGCTGGTGTAGCACTCGATGCAGTGAGCCAAAGCATCCACGCCCGTAGCCGCCGCAATCTTGCGGGGCAGGTTCTTGATCATTCTGGCATCCAGTATTACATAGTCAGCAATCATGTTCTCGTTGACAATTCCTACCTTTAATTCCTTTTCGGGAACGGCAACAATGGCGTTGGGGGTGACCTCTGCTCCGGTACCTGCGGTGGTGGGAATAAGAATAATGGGAACGCACTTTTGTGCGCGGCCCGGATCGTCTAATAGTTCCTTCACTCCGTACTCATTGGTGACAAGTATGCTCGCCAGTTTGGCTGCGTCCATGACGCTGCCTCCGCCGCACGCCACAATCATATCCGCTTTGCTGGCTTTAAACTGGTCTACCAGATTTTGAACTGCGGCATAGGTTGGCTCCGGTGGGAGCTCATCAAGGATATAGTAGTCGGCGCCTGCGGCTTTTACTGCTTCCTCACACAGAGCAAACAGACCGCATTCCTCGATCCCCTTATCTGTAAACATGGCTACCCGTTTCACCTGTCTGGTCTTTAAGATGGAGGTGATGCTTTCCATTGCGTTTTCTCCCCCATATACGGCGTGGGGCATTTTAATGTTATAGGTTTTTTGCATTTTAAATCCTTTCTGTGATATTAATGACTCTGGGCAGCAGTTGGGTTATAGAGTCCAACCCGCTCTCTCTTTTGTCCCAGAACATCCTGCTCGGTGAAGCGTATATATTTCACTCCGGCGCGGGTGTGGGATGCATAAGCCAGATGGAGCGCTCCGTCTTTCGACTGTATCAGATAGGGGTACTCGTACTGCCGGTTATTGGTTTTGTTTTCCTCACCCATGAAGCCTTCGCCCCGCTCCATATAGCGGATTATGGGGAAGGTCAGACCGCCATCTTCAGACAGTGCCACTGCAACCGGACAGCGAAGACCGGGCCATGCAGCTTTTCCGGGTTGGGGATCGGGTGTGCAGGTGGGGTTGTAGGCAATGGCGATGCGGCCGCTTTGCAGTTTTACTGCACTGATGCTGGAGTTGTTGTTGGGCAGCGGTGTGGGGGCCGGCTCGCTCCAGGTCTCACCCCAGTCAAAGGACTCACTGCGGTGAATGCGGTAAGCTTCACGGTTACGCATAAAGGCAACCAGGTGTCCGTTTTCAAGCTCTATGACATTGGCGTGAACATGGCCGTTGCTCTTAGGCATCATCACCATGCGCCAGGTCTTTCCTTCGTCCTCCGAGATACGAAAGGCGGTGGGATCTCCGGACAGTCCGTCGGTGGAATCGGTGCACAGCCAATTTGCGAAGATCCAGCGTCCGTTTGAAAGAATCTGAATGGGTTGGCGGCAGAAGGTTCCCTCTTCGGGGAAAACAGTTTCATGGGGTCCCCATGTCCTGCCGCCGTCTGTGCTCTTTTGGCAGCGCACTACGGCTGTATACTGCATGTTGTCTTTTCCTTCCTGACGATCCAGCTGAGCGGTGTACATTGCCCATACCGCATGATCGGGACCGTAGAATAAGGAGGGGTTCTGCTCACTGCGGTCCGGGTCACCGGAGATTTCCACAGGCGGTAGCCATGCAGTTCCGTCTTTTGGAAGAAGTGAACAGATAATATGGATGTCGGCGCTGCCTTCGTATGTACCTGCAAACCAGCAGCACAGCAGATCACCGTCAGGCAGTTCCAGCATTGCCGGAGCATGGGCGGTGGGGTATCCACCGGTAGGAAGGAGTGCCTCCAGAATTCCCATGTCATCATTCTGATAAATAGTTCCCTCCCAGGTCAGGCCAGGTAATTTCGCGTATTGCATGTTGTTATCCTCCTGATTTTAATTAAATCGTTCTGACAGATCCATAAAAAGTGATTCCCGGCCAAAACCACCGGATTTTGATATGATATTAACTTTTTTTCCTTTATAAAGCACTTCTGAGAGAACAACACCCTGTTCCACTTCACAGACTGGTGAGATAACCTTTATTCCGGTCTGTTTTACAAACTGGTAAAGCAAATCTCCTCCCATAAGAAAAACGGTGGCATTCAGTCCACGGTCGATCAGACCTTCGATCAGCTGTCCCATCACAGTAACCACATTTGCTCTTATTTGTGAAAGCCCCATTCCTCTTTCTTTTGCATATGCGTAGGTTTTTTCAGGCTCGTCCGACCCGTTGGCATTTAAGATAACCACAGGTGATTCCTCACAGGATTGAAACAGCTGATTCACCAGGCCGCGTGCCGCCTCTCCTTCTGCCCATGAAGGGTTAAGTTTCTCTTCCGGGTTCAGGTAGTAATGGGGCGCACCGTTTCTTGCAGCATAGCTGCATTGGGCCAGAGAAACGGGGTGAATGCTGCCGCATGCAATGAGCAAATGGGGAGAAATCTTTGGTATCTTGGGTTTGGCCCCCAATAGTCCTGTTATCTTCGGAAGCAGTGCCGCAAATCCGGCGCAGCCAGCCAGCAAATATATTTCATCTTTCTCTTTCAGCTTCTGTGCAATCAGCTCCAGATCGTCAACTGTCTGTGAATCGTGAATCAGGATTCCTTCTTCCTGTCTCCAGTCCTGACCGGCATCTTCTATAATAGAAGAAGTGGTATCTGTCTGGGAGCGGATAATCTGCGTTATGTCAGAGTATAAAACCGGTTCAAAGGGATCTTTTCCAAAAATGCTTTTGTCAATGGGAACGCCATCTGCATAGTGGATTCCCTTTTTTGTGATGCGGGCCATCTGTGGATAAGCGGGAATAAAATGGATCCGCTTCTGGCCGCTTGCCTTTAGTACTGCAGAAAGCTCTGCTCCGATATTTCCCCGAAGCACGGAATCCGTTTTTTTATAAATATAGGGAATTCCGGATTTTCTTGCGTGTTCTGTTATGGAAAACACAGCATCATAGGCGTCCTTCTGGTTTAGGTGACGTGTTTCGGCATCTACAACCAAAACATCAATGGCAGGGCTTAAATCTGACGTATTAAAATTAAAATCCAAAGTAACATACGCAGTTGCACCGCTTGCTGATAACTGAACACTGGTATCCAGCGCGCCCGTAAAATCATCTGATATTATTAATAATTTAATCATGTAATTACCTTTTCCATCTGCTTTTATCAGGTTCTTCAAAACGCCCTTTTATCATAAAATCATGATACCATATGGAAGTAGGTTCACCAACCAAATAAATGTTCATTTTAGTTCATTTATGAAACACATGATAAAAACGCTATGTAGGTTTTTGTCTATTTTATACAAAATAATTTTATTGCTTTCAAAGAAAAGTGAAATATGATATAATAAACTACGAACCAAATGTTCCAAATTTGAACGATCTGGAACGACACCATGGACATGTTATCCATATTATTTACGGGAGAAGAACTATGCGAAAAGAATACTTAATGGAATCAACAGATGTTTTAAGCCAGTTGGAGACATCGTATCAGGGGCTTTCGGATGCTTCAGTGGAAGAGAGAAGGTCAAAGTATGGGCTAAACAAATTGAAGGAAGGAAAAAAGCCCAGCCTAATCCAAAAATTTTTAAAAGAGCTTGCAAACTTCATGACAATTGTTCTGATTATTGCGGCGGTTATTTCAGGGGTAACTTCGATATATGCAGGGGAAAGCATGATCGATACGTTCATTATTATTTCTGTGGTAATCATCAATGCCGTTCTAGGGGTTTATCAGCAATCAAAAGCAGAATCCGCAATCGAATCCTTACAGGAGATGGCGGCGGCTACATCAAAGGTAATCAGGGATGAAAAGATTATCACGGTCCGCTCCGAAGAGCTGGTTCCCGGCGATATCATTCTTTTAGAAGCTGGGGACTCCGTTCCTGCAGATTCCAGAATCTTAGAATCTGCCAGCTTAAAGGTGGAAGAAGCCGCACTGACCGGAGAATCTGTATCCGTTTCCAAGACCATGGAAGTTGTTGGAGAAGGATCAGGAGAGGTTGGGCTGGCAGACAGAAAGAACATGGTCTATACTGGTTCTACCATTGTTTATGGAAGAGGAAAGGCTGTGGTATGTTATACCGGTATGGAAACGGAGATTGGTCATATCGCCGATGCACTCAATACCGCCAAAGAGGAAGAAACTCCACTGCAGATTAAGTTAGACCAGCTTTCCAAAGTCTTGTCCATTACGGTTCTTGGAATCTGCGGGCTTATGTTTGCCATAGACTTAATCAGGATTAGCATGTCTGGAAGCGGGATCCATTTAGATCAGATCATTGATACCTTTATGATCGCTGTTTCCCTGGCGGTAGCTGCGATTCCGGAAGGTCTGGCGGCAGTTGTTACCATTCTGCTTTCCATTGGTGTGACGAAGATGTCAAAGAAACACGCCATTATCAGAAGACTGACAGCAGTGGAAACACTGGGCTGTACTCAGATTATCTGTTCGGATAAGACAGGAACCTTAACACAAAACAAGATGACGGTTGTGGAACATTCTGCTTCTGATGAATCCCTCCTTATGACTGCCATGGCACTGTGCTGTGATGCGGAAATGGACATGGACAGTTCACAAGCAGTGGGAGAACCTACGGAATGCGCCCTGGTCAATGATGCATTTAAAAACGGTTTGTCAAAACCGGACTTAACAAAGGAATATGTAAGAATCGGAGAAGCACCCTTTGATTCCGTCAGAAAGATGATGTCAACAGTACATAGAAAAGCAGACGGAACGATGATACAGTTTACAAAAGGTGCACCAGATGAGGTTTTAAAGCGATGCACCAGGGTTTATACTGACGGCAGCATTGCAGATATGACGGATGAAATTCGTGAAGCCATTTTGAAAGCAAATAAAAGCATGGCGGATAAGGCGCTCAGAGTTTTATGTGGTTCCATGAGAGAGTGGAACAGCGCTCCTTCGGCCATTGAACCGGAGATTTTAGAAAAGGGTCTGGTGTACTTAGGATTGTCTGGAATGATCGATCCGGTACGCCCGGAAGTAAAAGCAGCCATTACAGAGTGTCAGGAAGCAGGGATCCGGCCGATTATGATTACCGGAGACCATAAGGATACAGCGGTTGCCATTGCAAAAGAACTTGGAATTCTTGAAAACGTAAGCATGGCGATTACTGGAGCCGAACTTCAAAAGATCTCTGATGAAGAACTGGAAAAGACGATACAGAATTATTCTGTATATGCTAGAGTTCAGCCGGAGCATAAGGTGCGTATCGTTAAGACATGGAAGAAGCTTTCCAAAGTAACTGCCATGACGGGAGATGGTGTCAATGACGCGCCTTCCATTAAAGAAGCAGAT
>JAQSYE010000114.1 GCA_029256305.1 Lacrimispora sp.
CTTACCACATTGGCAGGCCTTGTAATTGTGGGAATGTCTTTAGGTATTTTTTTAATTGGAAGAACTGCGATTGATGGGAAGGGAACGACTGCGGAATCCGTTCAGGCGGAGAATCAGGATGGCGATCTGAATATGAACCGGATTGTGGCCAAGATCCAAACCATTCAGAGTGTGATTGATAAGTATTATCTCTTTGATGAAGACAATGCAAAAGTGGAAGACTGGATCTATAAAGGAATGCTTTATGGTCTTGATGATCCCTACACTGTTTATTACACTGCAGATGAGTATAACAAACTGATGGAAGATACGGCTGGTGAATACTGCGGTATCGGAGTCATGGTGAGCCAGAATCCCTCAACCGGAGTAATTACGGTGAGCAAGGTGTTTGAAGGAACTCCAGGGGCTGAAGCGGGAATTCTGCCTGGTGATATCCTTTATAAGGTCGGCAGTAAGGAAGTGACAGGAATCGACTTGGAGCTGGTGGTTAAGGACTATATCAAAGGCGAAAAGGGCACACCGGTTACAATCACCGTTCTTCGAAAGGAGGCCGGAGATTATATCGATATGACAATGGAGCGCCGGCAGATTACCGTACCTACAGTTGAATATGAAATGCTGGCTGACAATATTGGGTATATATCAGTAAGCCAGTTTGACACGGTAACCTCTGACCAGTTTAAAGGTGCAATTGATGATCTGCAGAAAAAGGGAATGAAAAAGCTGGTGGTTGATTTAAGGAATAACCCTGGTGGAGTTGTGGATGCAGTGGTATCCATGCTGGATTATATTCTTCCTGATGATCAGGTAATTGAAGGAGATCCCAATCTGGTAAGAACTAAAAAGGACAAAACACTTCTCGTTTATATGGCGGATAAGAACGGAAAAGGCGAGCAGTATTATGCATCAGACGGTCATGAGGTAGATGTTCCTATGGCAGTCCTGGTGAATGGGCAGTCTGCAAGTGCTTCCGAGGTCTTCTCCGGTGCCCTCAAGGCATACAATAAAGCAAAGCTTGTAGGAACCAAAACTTTTGGCAAGGGAATTGTACAGACATTGTTCCCCTTAGACAACGGAACAGCCATTAAGATGACGGTTGCCCACTACTACACACCTAGCGGTTTTGATCTTCATAAAAAAGGTCTTGAGCCTGACGTTCCGGTGGAATTAAAAGAAGAGCTGAAAACTAAGATAAAGATTGAGCATGGGGAAGATAACCAGCTGATAGAAGCGATCAAAGCATTAAAATAGAAAGATAGAAAGCCCTTAAGAGACAACGGCAATCACATTGCCTGTTTCTTAAGGGCTTTTTCATCACTTGGAGCAGGTCTTAAGTGAACTTACAAATTGTCTGCATGCGTCTTCACTGGTTGCCCAGGATGTAACCAGACGAATGGCGGAGTGATTATCAGTTCTTTTTTCCTGTATGGAGAATACAAATTCTTTCTCCAGTTTTTCTATCACACTCTCAGGGAATATGGGAAACAGCTGGTTTGTGAAAGATGCAGAATAAAAGGAGTAGCCACAGTCAATAATTCCTTTTCGTAAGATATCAGCCATGGCATTGGCATGGGAAGCCAGATCATAGAAGAGGTTGTCTGTAAACAGCTCTTCAAACTGAATACCTAAAAGCCAGCCTTTTGCCAGCAGTGCTCCCCGCTGTTTCATCATGAAGCGGAAATCCGGTTTTAAATCTGGATGGCTGATGATTAAAGCTTCTCCAAGCAGAGCGCCGGCTTTTGTTCCGCCAATATAGAAAACATCAGTTAAAGCAGCAATATCCTTTATGGTTAAATCATTTACCGAACTGGTTAGTGCTGACCCCAGGCGGGCACCATCTAAAAAGAGGTAGAGGTCTTTTTCCAGGCATAGGCTGCGGATTGCTTCCAGCTCTGCTTTTGTATACTGGGTTCCCACTTCTGTGGAGTTTGAGATATAGACCATTTTGGGCTGAACCATATGTTCATCTGTATGATGATTTAATGCCTGATTAATATCATCGGGAGTCAGTTTACCGTGTCTTCCCGGCATAGCCAGAACTTTGTGACCGGTGGCTTCTATCGCACCGGTTTCATGGACATTAATATGCCCCTGAGCAACACAGATCACTGCCTGCCACGGTTTAAGAGCAACTCCAATGGTAATCAGGTTCGTCTGGGTTCCTCCTACAATAAAATGAACATCAGCGTCTTCCTGCCCAATTTCCTGTCTGATCATCTCTCTGGCATGAGTGCAGTGCCCGTCAGTTCCGTATCCGCTATTCTGATGCAGATTGGTCCTTGTGATCGCTTCCAGGATCTTTGGATGCGCGCCTTCGCTGTAATCGTTATTAAAGCTATACATAATGTGTCCTCCTGATGATTGATGTTATAAAAATATGATATACTAAACGGGACAGATTTACAATGGCGGATGGACAAGTAATAATATAATCTTATGTTATAGTAAATATTCATATCATGTATTATTATTATATTAATGGTTGTGGTAAGATAAATAAAAGAATACGTATTATTTATGAGCAGGAGGTAACCTTATGCCGTCAGGTGCAATTTTTAAATTTCATAATGATCTTGATACAGATCAGATTATAGGATCCCAGTATCTTCTATTGCCTGATCTTGAAGAAATGAAAATATATACATTTGAATCTCTGGATCCCGATTTTCCTAAAAAGGTAAAAGCGGGAGATTACGTAGTAGGAGAGGAAAATTTCGGATGCGGATCATCAAGAGAGCAGGCACCAGGAGTATTAAAGGCTCTGGGCGTGGAAGCAGTGATTGCGAAGTCATTTGCAAGAATTTTCTTTCGTAATGCAATTAATATAGGATTACCCGTAATTGTCTGCAAAGAACTTCCGGATGAAGTAAATACTGGAGATGTCATGGAACTTTCTTTGTCAGATGGAGTTGTAAGGGCAAAGGGAAAAGAGTACGCCTGTACAAAGCTTCCCGAATACATGCAAAATATTTTGAATCAGGGCGGCCTGATTGCATCTTTAAATAAGGAGGATTAGGTATGGGAATGACAATCGCAGAGAAAATTATAGCGGCTGCTGCCGGTGTAGATCATGTAAAACCGGGTGATATTCATACTGTTAATTTAGACCGCCTGATGAGCAATGACGGAACAACACATCTAACGGTTGATATGTACCATAACAAGCTGACGAAACCCCGCATAGCTGATCCGGATAAACTGGTCTTTATTGTGGATCACAATGTCCCTGCAGACAATCCGAAGACTGCTGCAGCCCAAAAGAAGATGAGAGATTTTGCCAGAGAACATCAGATTGATTTCTGGGAGGGGAAGGGTGTATGCCACCAGATTATGATGGAAAATTATGTCTGTCCCGGAGAACTGATCTTTGGTGCAGACAGCCATACCTGTACCTACGGTGCGTTAGGTGCTTTTGGCACAGGAGTTGGCTGTACAGACTTCCTTTATGGTATGGTTACAGGTACCTCATGGGTGCTGGTTCCGGAGTCTGTTAAATTCAATCTGGAGGGGAAGCTTCCTGACGGAGTTTACCCAAGAGATTTAATGCTTACTATTATTGGTCAGATCGGAGCAAATGGCTGTAATTATCAGGTGATGGAATTTGGCGGAGAGGGAGCAAAGATTCTGAGTGTCAATGACCGTATGGTTTTATGCAACTTATCGGTTGAGGCAGGTGCTAAAACAGGTATTTTTGAGGCGGATGAAATTGCACTGGAATATTTAGAAGAACGTGGAAGAAAACCAAAGGCTGTATACAAAAGTGATCCTGATGCGGTTTATGCAAGGGAATATACCATTGATCTCTCCGTGATAGAGCCAGTGATTGCAAGACCGGATTTTGTAGATGACGTAGTTCCTGCTAAAGAGCTTTGCGGAATAAAAATTGATGAAGCATTTTTAGGTTCCTGCAACAATGGACGAATTGAGGAATTGAGGATCGGTGCCGGGATTATCAAGGGAAAAAAGGTAGCAGACAGCGTCCGGTTTTTAGTTGTTCCCGCAAGCCTTGAAGTGTATAAACAAGCATTAAAGGAAGGACTCATTGACATTTTCATGGAATCCGGTGCAATTGTGATGAATCCCAACTGCAGCGTCTGCTGGGGAAGCTGTCAGGGAGTAATTGGTGAGAATGAGGTCTTAATCAGTACAGGGACCCGTAATTTTAAAGGAAGGGCGGGACATCCCAGTTCAAAGGTATATTTAGGTTCTGCTGCCACCGTGACGGCATCAGCGATCACTGGAGAAATCACGCTCGCATAATCAGGGGGAAAGGAAATAAGAATGGAGACATTTACAGGAAAAGTCTGGATGCTAGGGGATGACATCGATACGGACATCATTATTCCCACAGAATATCTGGCACTTAAAACCATAGATGAGATGAAACAATACGGCTTTAGCCCTCTCCGGCCGGAGCTGGCGGGCCAGATGAAAGAGGGGGACGTGATTGTAGCAGGAAAGAACTTCGGCTGCGGATCTTCCAGAGAACAGGCGCCTGAGATTATTAAGGCTCTGGGCGTAAAATGTGTAATTGCCAAATCCTTTGCCAGAATATTTTTCCGCAACTCCATTAATAATGGTCTTCTTCTCATGGAACAGCCAGATTTGTATGATGATATGACGGAAGGCGATCCCATTAAGGTTACGGTAAATGAACATGTGGAATACCAGGGCAAATTTTATGAGATTGCGTCACTGCCTCAAAACCTGGTTGATATTATAAGTGCAGGCGGACTGGTAAAGGCTATGAGAAAACGGAATGGACTGGATTAAGGAGGGGGCAATGGGAAGTACAATCATTGAGAAAATAATCAGGCATAATATAGGTGCAGAAAATGTAAAACCGGGAGATATCGTAACTGTGAAAGCAGACCGGGTGATGATTCACGACATTTTCATTCCCTTTGTAGCAGATAAATTTGAGGAGATGGGATTTAAAAAGCTTTGGGATCCGGACAAAGTTGTTTTGATCTATGACCATCTGGTTCCTGCCAGTCAGTTAGATGATACCAGGCATTTTCGGATCGGAGATGCGTTTGCAGCAAAATACGGCATGAAGCATGTGCACAGAAGTGATGGAATCTGCCACCAGCTGATGACGGAAGCCGGCTATGTAAAACCAGGAGATGTGGTCTTTGGTACAGACAGCCATACTACCACATATGGCTGTGTGGGAGCCTTTTCATCGGGAATCGGTTATACGGAGATGGCAAGTATTCTGGGCACCGGTACCATGTGGATCAAGGTGCCGGAGACAATCAAGGTGGTGATTGACGGCAGACTGCCGGATCATGTGATGTCTAAGGATATTATCCTTCGCCTGATCGGAGACTTAGGTGCAGATGGCGCAACTTATCTGGCTCTTGAATTTACAGGAAGCACCGTTAAGGAGATGTCGGTGGCTAGCCGCATGACCATTGCTAATATGGCTGTTGAAGCGGGTGCAAAATGTGCCCTGTTTACGCCGGATGAGAAAACAGCTGAGTATTGTGAAATACAGTTAAACGATTTCCAGAAAAGTCTGACTGGGGATGAGGATGCGGGATACAAAAAAGTAATCAGGTACAAGGCAGAGGATTTTGTACCGGTTATGGCATGTCCTTCCCAGGTGGATAAAATTAAACCGGTTAGTGAACTGGAGGGCATTCTGATTGATCAGGTATTCATTGGTTCCTGTACCAATGGCCGTCTGGAGGATCTGGCAGCAGCAGCCAAGGTGCTAAAGGGCAGAAAAGTAGCAGATTACGTAAAGCTTATTATAACGCCAGCCAGTCGAAAGATTTATCAGGAGGCCATGGAACAGGGGATCATGGAGATTCTTTCTGAGGCAGGTGCCATAATCACCCATCCGGGGTGTGGATTATGCTGTGGCAGAACCGGAGGAATTCTAAGTGACGGGGAGCGGGTAGTGGCTACGAATAATCGGAATTTCCTGGGGAGAATGGGAACTTCCAAGGTGGAAATATATCTGGCGTCTCCCAAAACGGCAGCTGCCTGTGCTGTAACCGGCCGGATTGTAAGTGCGGATAATGAAGCGGTTTTGGAGAAATAAAATCAGAACAAATGTTCCTTCCCCGCCTATACTTTTTATCTTTGCTATGTTATAATCTTGGTAAGATATTGTCACCAAGGAGGTAATAAGAACGTATGGAGTTTCAATTGCATTCAGAATTTGCCCCGACCGGCGATCAGCCCCAGGCAATAGACCAGCTTGTGAGAGGATTTAAGGAAGGCAATCAGTTTCAGACTCTACTGGGAGTTACCGGCTCTGGAAAGACATTTACTATGGCGAATGTCATACAGGAACTGCAGAAGCCGACATTAATTATTGCACACAACAAGACTCTCGCTGCACAGCTTTATGGAGAATTCAAGGAATTTTTCCCGGAGAATGCAGTGGAGTATTTTGTTTCCTATTACGATTATTATCAGCCCGAAGCATACGTACCATCTACCGATACTTACATTGAAAAGGATTCCGCCATCAATGATGAGATCGATAAGCTGCGCCATTCTGCCACTGCGGCATTATCAGAGCGCAAAGACGTGATTATCGTTGCTTCGGTTTCCTGCATTTATGGACTGGGAAGTCCCATCGATTATCAGGAGATGGTGATATCCTTAAGACCCGGCATGATAAAGGACCGGGATGAAGTGATTCATAAGCTGATTGATATTCAGTATGACCGGAATGATATGGATTTCAGGCGTGGTACGTTCCGTGTCCGGGGCGATGTGGTGGAGATTTTTCCTTCCTATTCCGGGAGTGAAGCTTACCGTGTGGAATTCTTTGGTGATGAGGTGGACCGTATTACAGAAATTGACACACTGACAGGAGAGATCCGGACAGAGCTGGGGCACATTGCAGTATTTCCCGCCTCCCATTATGTTGTTTCCAAGGATAAGATGGAGCATGCAACTTCCACCATTCTGACTGAGTTAAAAGAACAGGTGGAATATTTTAAAAGCGAAGACAAGCTTTTAGAGGCTCAGAGAATCTCTGAGCGTACTAATTTTGATGTGGAGATGATGAAGGAGACCGGTTTTTGTTCCGGAATTGAGAACTATTCCAGACATCTGACTGGGGGCGAACCAGGAGAGCCGCCCTATACCTTAATTGATTATTTTTCAGATGATTTTTTAATTATTGTGGACGAGTCCCACATTACCCTGCCGCAGGTGAGAGGCATGTATGCAGGAGACCGTTCCAGAAAAAGCACTCTTGTAAACTTTGGATTCCGCCTTCCATCCGCTCTTGATAACCGGCCTTTGAATTTTGAAGAATTTGAATCGAAGATTAATCAGATGATGTTTGTATCGGCAACTCCGTCTGTTTATGAGTCCCAGCATGAGCTCTTAAGGGTGGAACAGATCATTCGGCCAACCGGACTTCTGGATCCGGAGATTGTCGTCCGTCCAGTGGAAGGGCAGATCGATGATCTGATTTCTGAGGTTAACAAAGAAGTGGAAAAGAAGAATAAGATCTTAATCACCACGTTGACCAAGCGTATGGCAGAAGATTTGACGGATTACATGAGAGAAGTTGGAATCCGGGTCAAATACCTTCATTCCGATATTGATACTCTGGAGCGCTCGGAAATCATTCGTGATATGCGTCTTGATGTTTTTGATGTTCTGGTAGGAATTAACCTTTTAAGGGAAGGTCTTGACATTCCGGAGATTACGCTGGTGGCCATTCTGGATGCGGATAAGGAAGGGTTCCTCCGTTCGGAGACTTCTCTCATACAGACCGTAGGAAGGGCAGCCAGAAACTCGGACGGCCATGTTATCATGTATGCAGATCATATAACCCGTTCCATGAATGTGGCAATTGAAGAGACCAACCGGAGAAGAGCAATTCAGGAACGATATAATGAGGAGCATGGAATTACTCCGACCACCATAAAAAAGGCAGTCCGTGATCTGATTGCCATATCAAAGGCTGCAGCTGCGGGTGAAAAGGAATTTAAGAAGGATCCGGAATCCATGGATGCAAAAGAGCTGGAGAAGCTCTCAAAGGAACTGACAAAAAAGATGCATCAGGCAGCGGCAGAGCTGAATTTCGAAGAGGCAGCGAAGCTGCGTGACCGGATGGTACAGGTGAAAAAGATGATCCAGGACATCAGTCAGTGAAAAATATTTCTAAGGCATGCAGATGGTGTTGACAATGATTCTCAACAAGTGTAAAATCTCTATGGATGCAATTCAGGGAAAGAACCCTGGTGTGCCGGTTGGAAAACAGGCTGTATTCAGAGGAGATTATTATGAAGCTTCATGAAGGAGATATCGGAAAGACCTACATCGTATACAGTGTAATGGTGAAAGATACCATTACAAGAAGGTTGGAAGCGTTAGGTGTCAATGAGATGACGCCAGTTACCCTGCTAAATAAAAAAGGAAGCGGCACCGTGATCATAAAGGTGAGGGGGACTCGTCTGGCGCTGGGAAGGAAGATCTCCGAAGGAATCGAGATAATGGAGGAGGCCGACCATGAGTGATAGCAACAGAACGATCCATGTTGCATTCGTGGGTAATCCCAACTGCGGAAAGACAACCTTATTTAACGCTTTTACCGGTGCCAGGCTGAAAGTGGCGAACTGGCCGGGTGTTACGGTCGAACGCGTGGAAGGGGAAACCATCTACAAAGGCCAGAGCATTCGGGTGATCGATACACCGGGAATTTACAGCCTGACCAGCTATACAATAGAAGAAATTGTTACGAGAAAGTGTCTAGAAGATGAATCGGTTGACGTGATTATTAACGTTGTGGATGCTTCTTCTCTGGAGCGGAATTTATATTTAACACTTCAGCTTTTGGAACTAAAAAAGCCTGTGATTCTGGCACTTAACATGATGGATATCGTGGAGGACAGGGGGATGGAGATTGATCTTCACCGCTTGCCGGAGATGTTAGGGAATATTCCTGTTGTACCAGTATCTGCAAGAAAGCGAACCGGTCTTGATGTGCTTATGCATGCGGTTGTACATCATTATGAGGAGGGCCCACAGGGGGTCGTGGTTGCGTACACGCCCCGGATTGAAAACAAGATATCCAAAGTGGAAACAGTACTGAAGGCCCATTATGGAAAGCTTAGGAATCTAAGGTGGCATGCGATCAAGTTTCTGGAATATGATGAAGAGGTCGCCAACGATCATCCGGTTGATTTAAGCAATATTATTGACCATAATTACGAAAAAGAGATTATCAACGAGAAATATGATTATATAGAAGGAGTTATCCGTGAGTGCCTGGTGAACAAAGAACAGAAGGCAGCAATGACGGATAAGATCGACGCTTATCTGACCAATTCCTTCTGGGGAGTTCCTCTGTTTCTGGGCATTATGGCCCTTGTATTTTTTCTGACATTCACCGTTGGGGATTTCCTAAAGGGATATTTTGAGATTACACTGGATCACTTCTCTTCGTTTATGTATCATCTGATGACAGGGATTCATGCGGCGGACTGGATCACTTCTCTGGTAGTGGACGGAATTGTTGCAGGTGTGGGAGGAATCCTCACTTTTCTGCCTAATATATTCATTCTGTTTCTTGCACTGGCTTTCCTGGAAGACAGCGGTTATATGGCGAGAGTCGCTTATGTCATGAATGAAATTATGGGGAGAGTAGGACTTTCCGGCAAGGCGTTTCTTCCTATGCTTTTAGGGTTTGGCTGTACGGTACCGGCTGTGATGGCAGCAAGAGCGCTGCCCAGTGAAAGGGACAGGCGAAGGACAATACTCATCACACCATTTATGTCATGCTCTGCCAGACTTCCCATTTACGTCTTATTTTCGGAGATGTTTTTCCCGGAACATGCACTGGCCGCAGCTTACTCTCTGTATTTAATTGGACTGTTGGTTGCAATAGCAATCGCACATGTGACTCATAAGATGATAAAATCACAGGAAGAGGATACACTTTTAATTGAATTACCGGAGTATAAGACACCCAATGCAAGAACCGTGGCCATCTATGTTTGGGATAAGGTTAAGGATTACCTTGGGAAAGCGGGTACTACCATTTTTCTGGCTTCCATCGTACTCTGGTTTGTATTGAATACCGGATTTGCCGGATTTGTCACAGATGTATCACAGAGTTTTGCTGCGATGATCGGCAGAGTTTTAATTCCGGTTCTTACTCCGGCAGGGCTTGGAGACTGGAGAATAGCAGTAGCGCTTATTTCTGGGCTTTCCGCAAAAGAAGTGGTGGTTTCCAGTTTTTCTGTATTATTTGGAATCAGCAACATTAATTCGGCAGCAGGAATGGGCGAATTGTCCGGAATACTTGGAAGTGTAGGGTTTGGCGGTGTGAATGCATATGCACTGATGGTTTTCTGCCTCCTTTATTCTCCGTGTATTGCTGCAGTCGCAACCATAAAGAAAGAAACTGGCTCTCTGAGATGGACTCTTGGAATGGTCTTATTTCAGCTTGCAGTCGCCTGGACGATGGCTGTTATGGTGTACCAGATTGGAAGTTTGATTTTTTAATTGGATAGAGGATAAGTCGATGAATGATAAACTGCTTGTGGAAACTGCAGTCCTTGCAGGTGAGATTATGTTGATAAGTGGTGCGGAAATCTTTCGTGTGGAGGATACCATTGACCATATTTTGAGAAAAGCAGGCCGGGATACGGCAGAATCGATTGTCTTTTCCACAGGCATCTTTGCGTCCTTAAACGATCCATCTATTGAGGCTATTACGGTGGCAAGAAGGGTGAATGTAAGAAGTACCAATTTAAACAGGGTGTATTTGGTGAATGATGTATCCAGAAAGCTTTGTGCTGATCTTATGACAGTGGAAGAGGCATACGAAAGGCTGAAAGATATTCGGGGGACCGTGCAGTTTCATAGAAGGCTTAAGGATATGGGGTTTATGGGGGTAGCTGTGTTTTTCACACTACTTCTTGGAGGTAACGCAAAAGACTGTCTGGCAGCTGCTGTAACAGGGGCTGTGTTAGCCGGGGCCATGGAGGTCTCTGTCAGGATTCGTTTAAATGATTTCTGTGCTAATGCGTTCTGTGCTTTTCTAATTGCGTTAACCACTCTTTTTCTTGAGAGATGGGGTTTGCCGGGAATAAGAAGTGATATCATCATCATCGGTGCCATCATGCCACTGGTGCCGGGAGTGATTTTTACGACAGCAATCCGGGATACGTTAAACGGTGATTATGCATCGGGTACGGCAAGAATCGTGGAAGCTGTGGTGATTGCCCTTGCAGTAGCGGCAGGAGTGGGAGCAGGTATGGGATTGTATCAATGGCTGACTGGAGGTAATTTTATATGGTGATTCAGACAGTTGGAGCATTTCTTGCAGTGATCAGCTTTTCCCTGATCTTGGAGCTTCCTAAAAAGTATCTGGCTTTATCGGGCGGAATCGGAGCCGTGGGCTGGCTGGTGTACCTTCTTGTGCAAGCCGCAGCCGGATCGGTCATAGCTGCGGCTTTTTTATCAACACTTTTGGTGGCGCTGTTCAGTCATATTTCGGCCAGGGTATGTAAAGCACCGGTCACTGTGTTCTTGGTGGCAGGGATTCTTCCTTCGGTGCCTGGTGCGTCCATTTACCGAAGCGTATCCTATGTAATCAGTAATGACCCAGTGCTTTCCAGCCACTATCTGGTGGAGACGCTTCAAATTTCAGGTGCAATTGCCATGGCAATTTTTATTATGGATTCATTGTTTCGATTGGGAAAGAAGAAGTAAACGCAATGGACAGATGATCCTGTGATTTGGAATAATGATAGATATGATTGGAGAG
>JAQSYE010000115.1 GCA_029256305.1 Lacrimispora sp.
TACCATTGGTAATTTTTTAAGCGGCGAAACGATTAACTTTAATGGCACTGAATACACTTTTGGTGACGGTACGGGAAGTACCATAGCGATTGGTGATACATTGGATAAGAGCCTGGAAAATCTGGCTAATAAGCTGACTACGGATATGGGAAGCTTAAATGTAAATGGCTCACTTGTTACCGGTCAATGGAAATATAGCAGCAGCAGCAAAAAACTAACATGGACCAGCGATAATGCTATGAGTTCCGGCACAGAGATCAAAAAAGACAGCATAAAGTTTTCAGATAATAATACAATTAGCTTTTTATACGAAGCATACCCTTACAACATAAAAAATTTCGATTTATTTAAAACATCTGACGGCAGCAATAAGTTCACCGCTTCAAATATTAAGATAAACGATGACTGGATGAATAACTCAATTCATATAATTTCCTCTCATGACGAGAATGCAGGGTCTACAGCCAATGACAACATTTTAAAAATGTTGAAATCATTAACTGACAGCAAAGAATTCAAATATGAATATACCACGGCGAATAGCGCAGGTGATAAAACGACGAAATCTATATCATTTTATACAGGAAACTTTTCCCAATGCTATTCGACTCTGGAGAATAATCAGGGTATTGACAGTTCAACAAACAAAGCGATACTGGATAATCATGTTTCAGTGGTGCAGCAGACTGCCAACAATAAGGACTCCGTATCCGGCGTCTCTTTAGACGAAGAAGGAATTAATCTGATGCATTATCAGAGATCCTTCAGCGCGGCTGCCCGTTTTATGACGACCCTGGATCAGGCTCTCGATGTGTTAATCAACAGTACCGGAGTAGTTGGTAGATAAAAGGAGGTATGAAATGAGAATTACTACTAATGCATTAATCAGAAATTACAAAAGCAGTCTCTCCACTTCAATCAATAACTTAAATGCATCACGAACAAAAGTTATGACTCAACGCAGTTTTAATAGTACTGCAGAGGATCCCGCTTCTGCTGCCAGGGCCTCTCAGCTTCACCGTAAATATTACAAAAATCAGGATAATATAAAAATGCTGGAAGAAGTACAGTCCAGACAGGATGGTCAGGAAGATTCTCTGAGACAGGTTTCAGATATGGTTACCAATATCAGTAAAAACTATAATATACAAGCCTTGAATGGGACCAATCAGACATCGGAAGTACGTCAGAGCTACGCATCTGCAATCCGCCAGTTTCAGCAATCAATGGTACTGAGTCTGAATTCATCCTACGAAGATACATTTCTATTTGCTGGCTCCGATGGAAAGAATCCACCCTTTGAGCTGGCTTCGGATGGTACTCTTAACTATCGGGGCGTTGATGTCAGTGCAAGCAAAGGTTCCGCTGACTACGAAAAGCTTAAGACCATGTCAAATGAAAACCTGTATGTCGATCTTGGAATGGGACTATCAATGGATGATTTTGATCAGGTTGTATCTTCCAGTGCCTTTAACATGTCCCTCCCAGGTATCAATGCGGTTGGATACGGAACCGATGATAATGGGATGAGCAATAATATTATCGTAATGGCTGGTAAACTGGCTGATTCCTTAGAGGCAGAAACTTTCGATGCAGACCAGTTTCGTGATCTTATGAATAAATTTGATACATTAGGTGCAAATTTGACAAATCATATTACAGAATTAGGTGTTAAATCCGAATTTTTAACCACTACAAAAGACCGGCTTGATAATGCAGAAATATCAATACAGGAACAGATGTCAAGTGTGGAAGGCGTTGACATGGCGGAGGCTATTACCAATTACTCGTGGGATCAATACGCTTATAATGCTGCATTAAAGGTTGGAACCAGCATTTTGTCCTCATCATTCATTGATTTCATGCGCTAAGATTTACAGGAGGGATTTTATATGGAACCATTGCTTCAGATAAAAACCATACCAATAAAATATGAGATGAAAATCCAGAAGGCAGAACTTAGATATACAAAATCTAAAACCGAAGTATTAATTAATAATGAAAATGGTGGTCTGGATATTAACAGCAAACCAATTAAGCTATCTATCGATACTTACGATGCCCGCAGTTCAATTACCCCAACCACCATGGAAAGCGTCCGTCAGGCCGCTGCTTCCGGATTGGAGGCTGCATCAGAGGCTACTGCTACCTATACAGAGGAGGCTGCACTATTGTTAGATCCCAAAGTTTCAAATCCCCTTGATCAGATTTTTCGTCAGCGTGCTCAAATGCCAACAGGAGAGTTTGGTTTAGCTTTTATCCCTACTACCGGTCCTGATCTCGAATGGTCCGCCCCTGATCTGAATATTAAGTATCAAATGGATAAGATGAGTTTTGATATCAGGGCTGCTAAGGGTGATTTTGAATTCATACCCGGCAGCATTGAAATTTCAATCACTCAAATGCCAGATGTGGAAATAGAATATATCGGCAAGCCGATGTATGTTCCTCCCAGTGCTGCTAATTTCTTTGATCACGCCCCTATTGATATCCTGGCTTAAATTTATATTTGGAGGTACACATGGAAATAAAAACACAATATTTTGGTTCAATTCCCTATTCTGAGGGGGAGCTGATTCATTTTTCTGACGGTCTATTTGGATTCTCCGAATTGAAAAATTACGTACCTCTTGCATTTCAGGATAACAGTGACGCCCTCATATCTCTGCAATCCATTGAAGATGGTAGGGTATCGTTCATACTTATGAATCCGTTTCAGTTGTACTCCGAATACGCTCCTGTTTTATCATCAGAAGACAACAAATTGCTGAATGCTTCCTATGATGAAAAAAATATATCCTATTATGTCATCTGCGTAATTCACGAACATATGGATGCGAGTACCGTTAATTTAAAAGCCCCAATCGCGGTTAATACAGATACCAGAGAAGCAAAGCAGATAATTTTGGATAACCCTCTTTATAAATTCCGTCATCCAATCAAAGATTTTATGAAAAGGGGGAAATAGTATGCTGATACTTCAGCGAAAAAAGGATCAATCCCTTAATATCGGCGATAATATTTCTATCACTGTATTGGAGATTGGAAATGATTGGGTCAAGTTAGCAATTGATGCTCCTAGAGATGTATCTATATTAAGATCAGAATTATTAGAAGCAGTTTCCGCTAATCAGGAAGCAGTTTCGCTTCAACTGAATGCCGGGTCAATTTCTAAGATAAAAGAGTTTTTTTCAGAACAACAAAAAAACAGCGAAAATACCTGATATTACTTGGGTATTTCCGCTGTTTTTTTTGATTCATCATCCGTGTTATCAGACTTAGTTTTTTTATTCATAAAAGGAATTTTTTTGACTACCCTGTTGAGCAGATTTTTTAACTTAGGATTTACTCTGTGCCGTAAAGAATTCATACATAATCTACCTAAATATCTCCATAACCGTAATATCCAAAAAAACGGTAATAAAACTCTTGCCTTTCCCAACAACGGATATATAGTCTCCATGTATCTCCGATCAGGAAACAGCCAAGAGATCAATTTTCTCAGTTCTTCTAAGCTGCGATTTCTTGCATAGCAGTCTGCAACAGTCTTAATAAGAGGTAGAAGCTTGGAACTGATCTCTCTTCCATCTATTCCCTTTGAAAGGATATACGATTCCATGGCTTCATAGATCTCTACATTTTCAATCACTGCACCAGTTCCAAACCATCTTAGGATTAAATGTTCCAAGCGTTCTGAAAATTCAGCAATTTTTATTTTTTTTAGTTTACCATATATATAAGGCCAATTGAAACTTTCTCCATAAGTCTTGTAAAAAATCCAAAAATCTAAAATCTGGCTTAAACTAATATTCCCTCTGGCATAATTATCTGTTAACCTGCACATTAAAAACAGATATCTGTCATCAAGAGGTAGTTCTCGAATATTTTTACTTCCACTCTGGAGTGGAGATGACTTGAGCAGGCTCTTAAAAAATCTTCGCATGGATGCACTGAAAAAAAGAGTATAGTCAAAGTTCAGGACTCTTATTCCTGGAATACGATAAAACAGCTTCCCTGTCTCATCCGTCTTGCGATCCTCAAAATCTACTTTTTTTAAAATATCCCATAGGATACGGGTGCTTTTTCTACTGGATCCAATCTCAATCGATTCACGGCAACACATCTCTTCAATGGGATAATTTTTTACAATATCCGAATAACTGAGATAAAAGCAGTTGATTTTTTCATGTTCCATCATTGCCACTAACTGCATCTCACTTTTTTGTAAGCGTTCGACCCGATAGACAGATTCCAGATATTTATCAAAAAACTGTTTTCTCACAGCTTGGGGTATCTCCTGGTCAAGCCCAAGAATACCATAATGTACCGCGTGTGCTACACCATGATAATCCGCTAATCGATACATCTTTTCCCAGTCAAGTGAACGTATGGGTTCTGGTGAAGGTCTTTGATTCATCACTGCAGATAGTAATATTAATAAATACCGCTCTTCATAACCTTTAATCATTCATTTTTCCATCCTTAATTAAATCCCACGTGTCACGTCGCCTTCATTATCATTCAGATCTTATATATATATATCGGACTTTTTCATTGTAAACTTAACTTTATAGGGATATTAACCGATAAACAAGGTATAGATCCAATCAACATTATAGATAAAGGTGAACTGTATGAACAGATTATTTAAAACACTATTCAAGACCCTGTTCGTAACCGTTATCCCGTTCGCGATTTTTTCTTCTAATTATCAGATTAATGGCGAAGCCGCTGATGTTTCTCTAACTTCAACAGTATCATTGCCAGAGACCATAGAAGCAGATATCCCACAGGAGGGCAAATATGATGTGATGCTGGACAGCGCTTGCGGTCCTCTCACCTATTATAATCAATCAGATGCCAGATGGGGGAATTATTTGTGGGGAGGAAGAGATCCTTTGACTACCTACGGATGCGGACCTACTGTTATGGCCATGGTCATAACCAGTCTGACTGGTAATCAGATACTGCCAACAGATGTGGCTAACTGGGGAGCTGCCAATGGCAGCTGGTGTCCCGGTCAGGGCTCGTATCACCGTCTCATTCCAGATAGCGCATCAGCATATGGTCTCTCTGCTTCATCGATCAAAAACCATACAGCAGAAGGGATTAAACATGCACTGGATTCCGGACAACTGGTTATTGCCTTAATGAGGAAAGGGCATTTTACTCAGCAAGGACATTTTATCATCATAACAAGTTATACTGCAGACGGATCGTTTCGTATCGCAGATTCTAATAATTATGATAATACGAAGTGCAATTGGGATCCTTCTGTGATACTTCGTGAACTGAATTACCGTTCTTCCAATGGAGGTCCTCTTTGGGCCATTGCTCCTCCAGCTTCAAATTGATAGCTTCAAATTGATATTACTTATAAAAGGAATGGGTTCCAGCTATACGCGTACTGATACTTTTGTCAATCTCAATCGTACGTCTCACTATCAGCTGGATATTCTTTCCTTTTTCAATTATTTTTTCTGCTATCTGACCAGTTGGTTTCCAAGTATCCAGCCCTTTTAACCAGCTTTCCGCCTGCGTTGCTTCTTCAGGGGAGAGTACAGATATAAGGCATTTTATATTCTTATCAAACAGATCGGCCTTATCCATCTCATCCTGGCGCATTCCTAAAAGCAGCTGTACTGATGTGCGGTCATTGCGGGAAAGGAATTCCCCCACTTCCCGGGTTATTCGTTCTATCTCTGTCATGCACTGGTATTTTTTCTGCATTTCTTTTAAAATCTCTAATAATATTGAATCTTCCATTTGTATCCCTCCTCCTGTATGCCAGTGATTGATAAATGGCTGGAAAGATATTCTCTCTCCAGCCTTGCAAAATTAACCGCTGACCCGTTGAGCTTCCTTAAATGAATCCCGCAGTTCCATAATTAGAGGTCTGATCTCTGCAATTACTGCTGAATTCCTGCCAGCTTTGATTCGGCTTAACTCATACAGAAAAAAGTCATAAAGTCTTTTTAATTCATTACTAATCTCATATTGAAAATTAAGAGTATCTTTTAGATATGTAACAATATCCATGGATCGCTGTATTGACTGGTCAAAAAGCTCATAATCCTTATTTTCCAATGCCAATTCTGATCTGGTCAGTCGTTTTAATAATTCATCGTATAAAAGATTGAGCATCTCACCCGGAGTCATTGTATTCACGGTCTGTTCTTTGTAATGTTGATATCCGTTAACTGCCATCTTACACTCCGTTCCTTATGAACCTAAGGATGAACTTAGCCAGCTGCTTTGGGAGTTCATCTGGGAAATCACTGTTTCAAGATTTGTAAATTGCTTAATATACCGGTCTGTCTCTGATTTCAGCTGAGTGTTAAGCCGATCAATCACATCATCAAGGCTGTCCATTGAAGTCTGCAAAGAATTCTTTAAAATACTGGTAGGTGCATATACAGAACCTGCCCTTTCGATCAGAATACCCTTTGTAGATCCTGTGGTGCTGGCATACTTTTCTGTTATCTCCGTCAGCCTTGCCATAACACCGCCTTTGTCTCCAGTTGTTGTGTCAGCTGTTCTTGTAAATAATTTTTGCAAATCTGATGGGTTTGACTCCAATGCAGCACGAAACTTTGTTTCATCAAGAACAAGCTTTCCATTATCTCCATAACTAGTGCTTGTTGATATTCCAAATGATTCCAAAGCAGTTTTATCGGCAGAGCCACTGTCAAAAATAAACCTCATGCTATCGGAAAGGCCTCTTATTTCCGAATCATTGAAAAGCATACCGGCTTTCGCCTTTTCTTCCCATTTTTTAATCTGATCCTCTGTCATATCCTCTTTCTGGTCATCAGTAAGTGGTTCATAACTCCGGTTTGGCTTTGTAGAAACTTCTGTATTTACCAGTTCAATCATCTCATTATAATCTTTAATCATACTGGTAACAGCTGATACGATGCTGTCAGTATCTGTCTTTGCATTAAAGGTAATAGGTTCGGTACCGGCTACGAGGGTATCTCCACTGTAGCCGAACGTTCCGTTTACAGTAATATTCAACCCGTCAAGGTTGAAGGTATTGTTTCCACGAATTAACTCAACAGGAGTTTCAGAACCTTCATATTTCACACTTACGATAGCATCCTGACCATTCTTTGTTGTATAATTATTAAATAAAACACTGGAATCGTCGGATGGGCCAAACTCAATTTTACCGGCTGAACCATCTGTGTTAGATACAATGGAAAATTTATCTGCGTTCTTTAAATAGCTGACTGTTACTCCTGCATCAGAAGCATTGATTTTATTCATGATATCATTCATTGAGCTGCCATAAGTAAGTCCGCTAATGGGTTTACCATTTATTGTCAATTTCAACTCTGTATCTGCAGTTTTTCCAGTAAAATCACTACTCAGTCCGGAATTTATCAATGATGAGGTCAAATTCAAACGATTGGACTCACCAGATTCTACTCTTAGAGCTCCATTTTTCCCTGTTAAACCAATATCAGCTGAAGATATTGACAATACCGAAGAGGTATCAGCATTCGAGGTATTTGGAATCATTGTTTTAAACTCCAGTTTATTGCCAGTAGCAGTGACTGAAATCCTTCCTGTTCCAAACTTTTTCGCAAGTTCATCCTCCATGTATTTTTTTAAACCGGCTGAGTCACTGTACTCTGACTGTCTGGTCTTGTCAAAGTCAATCGTTGCTGTCGATCCGTTATAGGTAAAACTAATACTTTTCCCCGCAACTCTATCTAAAAATGTTTTATTTTCGAAAAACTTTTGTGTTTTACCACTTATCTCAGAAGAAAAACCCGTCTCAGTTATCGTCTTGTTTTCTTCACTGATACTATCAATATTACTAATTCCCAACGCACTTAAGGCTCCGCTTGTTCCACCAGTGATCTGAATTGTATTTCCTGCAGTATCCTTAGATTTAAAGTTTAATTTAGCCAATGCGGTTGTAGCATCTGCACTATTGGTGCCGGTCGTTTCTACTCCGATTACATCTGCCAGTGTTTTCCCATCGCCTATGGACACATTCTTTAATGCACGAGCAATTGACTTTTCTGCGGATTCCGCGGTGCTATAGTCATAAGTAAATCCATCAGATGCTGTGCCACTGCTTAATGATACCGAATAATTCTTGTTGCCATATTTGAAATACAAAGACTGTCCCTCTAATGTGCTGACGGACTCTGATCCAAAATTTATGTCTCCTGTAGCCAGTATACCATCAGAAACTTTCCCGTTTGATGTGATTGATGCTTTACTGGCAAGCTGCTTCACTCCCACTATGGACATGGAATCCGATAGGGATGAGCTTCCTGAAACGCTGACATAGCCGCTGTTTGCACCTACAGTAGCTACGCTGCTTCTCGCCCAGAAACTGGGACTTGATAAGTTGGTAGTCTGATTGGTATAGGAGGTATATTTTTTTGAAAACTCCACAAGCTTTGAGCTGATAGAACGATATGCCTCCTGTTTCCATGCATAGGTCTGTTTCTTTTTCTGCTGTTTTGCTATCTTCGCCTTTGTGGAAGCTGTCATCCCCTCAATCAGGGTATCTCTGTCCAGGCCACTTGCAAGGCCACCATATCCCCTCAAAGAGGAAGTACTGGTACTGTTGATACTATTTAATGCTGATGCCATATTAATAACTCCTTTCTAACTATTTAATAATCCAATTTTCGTCAAAAATCGGTTTTTTTTCTGTTTTGGCTATACTTATTTATCGTCATATTGTATACTAAAGATAATAGTATTATCTTAATTTACGAATGGAGGAATACAATTTGTCAACTGTAATTACTATTACAAATCAAAAGGGCGGCGTAGGCAAAACCACCACTTCCTGTTCCCTTGCCTGCGGTCTTGCCATGAACAATAAAAGAGTGCTGGCCGTTGATTTAGACCCTCAGGGTAATTTGGGATTCAGTCTGGGACTGGAAATTGAAAACTGTGCAACGATATACGAAGTCTTCCAGGGTACCGCCACTCTGCAGGAGGCAATTCGTCCTTCAAAGTATTGCGATGTGATATCCTCTAATATTCTTTTAAGCGGCGCCGAACTGGAATTTACCGGAAAGCAAAGAGAGAGCATGTTAAAAAACCTACTGTCTACTGTTGCCGGTTATTATGATTATATTATTATTGATACTCCTCCTGCTTTGAATATTTTAACAGTTAATGCCTATGCTGCTGCGGATTATCTGATTATTCCAATGGTTCCTGAAATTTTAAGTCTTCTTGGAGTTTCCCAGATCAAGGACACCATTAATACGGTCCGTGCTTCTGTTAATCCAGATGTAGTAGTGCTTGGAATCCTGCTGAATAAATATAATTCCAGAACGCTGCTGTCCAGAGAGGTCAAGGAGATGGCTCAAAGTATTGCCTCTCAGATCGGGACACGTGTATTTGAAACACATATAAGATCCAGTGTCAGTGTTGCGGAAGCCCCCGCTCAGGGAGAAAGCCTGCTGGATTATGCCCCAAGATCCAATCCTGCTCAGGATTATAAAGCTTTGGTAACGGAAGTTCTTGAATTAATTAAGAAATTAAAATAATTTTATCTTGAGAGGAGCACATAAACATGGCTAGGAAAAGCAGCAAAACAGCTCATGTCATGAATCTTCTGGCCGGAGGCGAGGCTGAATCTTCGAAATCAGAAGCTGCTAAGGAAAATCTTGCTGCCAGCCAGGCATCCGAGTCAAAAGGAACAATTAAAGAATTGACAGTATTGGCTCAGCAGGCCTCTATACAAATGCAGGAGAGTCCCTTATCTCCCAGCCCCATTTCAATTATTGATCTTTCTTCTTCCGTTCAGGATCCGGTAGCGGATCTGATCAGGCAGCAGCTTGAGGAAGATGAAAAGGAAGATAACCCAACCAGCTCCCCTCCAGAAGAAAAAAACAATGCCATTGCGGAGACTGTAGAAGATACGGAGTCTGACACTGAGTATCAGGAAGAGGCCCCAGAAACAATCACAGAAGAATTTCCGTTAACGGAGCAGTTCATGCAACCTTCTGATAATCAAACAGACATGGGAAATGAACTCAGTAATTCAGATAGCTTGGTTACGGTTGAAAATCCCGCCACTCCTGTCCCCCCTAACTTTAAATATTTGAATGTTATGGAACATGTAGTGGAGAATGTTGCAAAGGATTATATGGAACGCTTTGGAGGCTGTACCTGCGAACGTTGTATTGCTGATATCATTGCTTTGACATTGACTAAACTTCCGCCCAAATATGTGGTGGTAGAACCTCCGGCTGCCTCTCCTCTGCTTAATTTTTATTCCAGCCGTTTTGCTCCTCAGGTAATTGTTGAAGTAACAAAATCCTGCTTTATAGTAAAAGAAAACCCACACCATTAAGTGTGGGTTTTCTTACTTACAGGTATTTCACTTTCCTGCTCTGCACTGATTGCTAAGCCGTTCCAGATTTCATTAACAGCTTCTACACAATCCATATAAGTCTGTGCCAGCTGTCCGGAAGGTATACTCAGCTTTTCAGAAAGCTGCTTGACTTTTTTCCATTCAGCACTTTCATAGCTAAGAATTAATTCGTATAACTCTCCGCAAATTCCTTCCTTGCGGATAAGAGCATCCTTTATCTCCTGAGCAACCGGGACTTCTTCCAGGATTTCTTCCAGAGGTGCATTTACCATGTATTGAAGTGTAGAAAACATACCCATCATATACACTTCCGACCGTATAATGGGAAGGTTCTGAATATGATCCGAAATAGTCATTGCGAAATTTGCTCTGAGGAAAGACAGCTTCATCATCGTTTCCAGTGATTCTTCGTTGTCAATGTCATTATTGAAGCTTAATAAATATACCCATTGCTTCAATTGACTGATTCCCATGGTAACCAGAGCCTGTCGTATGGAAGAAACCCTGCGACGAAGGGCAAAGTATGCGGAATTGACTATCTTAAGAAGCGCGTAGCTTAAAGCGGCATCTCTATTTATAATTTCTTCAATCTTCTCTATGTCCGGTTCATCTTTGGATACTTCGACCACCAGCTGGAAAAAGTTTCCCTCTAAAAATTCCATGCGGTTTACTTTTCCGGCCATAGCTTCCGCAACATAGCTTCCTTCTGCGTAATCTGCGCCTACTTCAATTGCAAGCTCATAATCAGCCATGGAACTGACCCCTGTCACGATGCACTTCTTATCAAATCCCTTCATCGTATTAATGAGGTTTTTAAGAGAGACCCGTTCTTTTCCATCCTGCTTGTTTCTGATATCAATCTTTATGTAGGTAACATAATCCAACATGGAGAAATATTTAGGAGAAAACTGGAAGTCATTGATCGCAAATACATATCCCTCTGCCCTATATTTTCTTATGATGGTTGGAGATAAAGGATGAATCATGACATGATCTTCGATCTGAATCACCATCTTCTCCTTATCAAAAATCTTAGGTGTATTCCGAAACAACAATGAAGGAGTAAATGTAACAAAAGTAAGTTTATCATGAAAAATGCTTTCCGTATTCTGCATCAGAAATCCTGCAATTGTGTCAGCCGCTGCTACATCGGAGCTGCTGTAAAGCGTATCATAATCCTTCTGAAACAATACTTCATAGCCGATAATCCTGTCCTCCTTCAACGCCTTAATAGGCTGCCGGGTGACATACTTATCCATTCGTCGTCCTCCTCTGAAGTAAATGATCAATTACTTCCACAAGATGAGCAATTTCCGGTTTACTCAGCTGTTCATCTGCTCCCAACTGTTTTCCCTTTATCATCAGTTCCTGATTAATCATGGAAGAAAA
>JAQSYE010000116.1 GCA_029256305.1 Lacrimispora sp.
ATTTCTTTTGTACTTAGCTCATTGTAATAATACAAAAGAATCACTGTGCGGTATTTCATATCAAGTTCACTCAGGGCATTACGGATCTGTGCTGCTGTTTCCGCTTCCAAAACTGCTCCCAGGGGACCTTTCTCCCTTTCATCTTCCTGAATCCACTCCGCTCTTATGTGACCTTCCTCTTGATCCATAATCCCGTCAAATGAGAGCTCCGACCTGCTTTTCTTCTTTTTTTCATCCCGCCAGGCAGTTCTCACCAGAATCTGATAGAGCCAGGGTTCAAATCGTTCCGGCTCTCTTAATTTGTCTCTGTGAAGAAAGCATTTCACAAAGGTCTCCTGCAGGATGTCCTCACTGTCAGACCGGTTTCCAGTGATAAAATATGCCATACGGTACAGCTTTTTGGAAGAGGAACGGTATAACTCGTCAAATGCAGCTTCGCTTCCGCCAAGCATGAGTTCCACCAAAGCCTTCTTTTCTTCGTTCATAACCTGTTTCCTTTCCTTTTTTAGATGCATCTATATACTTAGAGTCCCAAAAATCGGAGGATGGACGAATGCCGCATATTTTATTAGTTGAAGATGATAAGGCAATCGCTAAAAACCTTATGCTTTTGCTGAGTTCGGAGGGATTTACAGTCACTCACTCCTCTACCCAGGGGGAGGCTCTTGCCGTGCTTAGCCAGAATCAATTCAACCTGGCACTTATTGATATTTCTTTGCCTGACGGAAACGGATTCATTGTCTGCACGCAAATCAAAGAAACGCTGGGGATTCCGGTTATTTTTCTGACGGCCTGTGCAGATGAGGCCAGTGTGGTTACCGGTCTCAATATCGGTGCAGAAGACTATATTACAAAACCTTTTCGTCCCCGTGAATTAATTGCACGAATCAGAACCTCCCTGCGAAAAAGCGGGCGTACCGGATCTGATTTTAAGATTGGGGAACTTCATGTGGATACAGCAAGCGGCATTGTGAAAAAAAACGGCAGCGAAGTTTACCTTTCCCCGTTGGAATACCGACTGCTGCTTGTGTTTTTAAACAATCCAAAAAATATTATTACAAGGGGTATGCTGCTTGACGACTTGTGGGACGCTGCAGGCGAGTTTGTCAATGACAATACACTGACTGTGTACATCAAACGACTACGGCTGAAGATAGAGGACGATCCGACAAACCCCCAGATTATTATAACCGTTCGCGGGACAGGGTATCGATTGGGGGGCGGCTATGCTTCGGAATAGGGAATTTCGGCAGTTTGCTATATTGTTTACTATCTTGGCAGCCATTACAGTAATTCTTGGTTTTGCGATTAATACGGCGGCAGGAGTTCTTGCCGCCTCTTCCTCTGTTGCCTTTGGAACAGTATTTATTGTCTTTACAAAAGCCAGATACAATAATATTGCCCGTATATCCAATGAGATCGACCTTGTACTTCATAATGCAGATCATCTCTATATTGGAGAATTGGATGAGGGGGAACTTTCCATACTGCATAGTGAAATAGGGAAAATGACGCTGCGCCTCCGGGAACAGAATGAAGCATTAAAAAAAGAAAAGAAACATCTGGCAGATTCACTGGCGGACATCGCCCACCAGCTTAAAACACCTCTCACATCCGTAAGTCTCATTCTGTCATTGCTGGCAAATAACCCTGATGAAGACCAGAAAAAGGTACTGCTGCGCGAAATGAAAGAACTGCTTGTACGGATGGACTGGCTCATTACCACCCTGTTAAAATTATCCCGTTTAGATGCGGGTATCATAATCTTCCAACAGGCACCGATCGATGTAAACGCTTTAATCCGCGGTGTAATACACCCGTTCCTTATCCAAATGGAGCTTCATCATATCGAATTACAAACCGATGTACCCAAGGGACTTTTCATTCAGGGGGATTTAAACTGGCTTTCACAGGCACTGCAAAATATCCTTAAAAATTGTTTAGAAAGTACGGGCGAGACGGGTAAACTCCAGATTAATGGTACAGACAATCCGCTGTTTACCGAAATTGTAATCCGTGACAGCGGGAACGGCTTTAAAGAGGAAGACTTACCCTGTGTTTTTGACCGGTTTTACCGTGGCAAAAAACAGAATACCTCCGGATTCGGGATCGGTCTTTCTCTCTGCCAGATGATTATAGCCGGACACGGAGGGACTATTACTGCTAAGAACCATCCGCAGGGAGGCGCTCTTTTCACCATTCGTTTTCCAAAGTGACGAATCTCTCACCAAAAAGTCACCGAAATGTAAGTGGAAAGTTCTATTATATGGGTAAACCATGGGAAAGGAGACTCACATAATGGAGTTCTTAAAAATCGAAAATCTCTGTAAGGTCTATGGCAAAGGCGACAGCCAGGTTACCGCACTGGACCATGTTTCTCTTACGATTGAAAAGGGAGGATTTACAGCAATCACCGGTTCCTCCGGTTCAGGGAAATCCACATTGCTTCATATCATTGGTGGTGTGGACGTCCCCACAAGCGGTCATGTGTATCTGGATGGACAAGATGTATACGCCCAAAACAATGAAAAACTGGCTATCTTCCGCAGGCGGCAGGTGGGTCTGATTTACCAGTTTCATAACCTCATTCCTACGCTGAATGTGGAGGAGAACATCACCCTGCCCGTCCTCATGGACAAACGGCCAGTCAATGAGGAACGGCTGAATGACCTGCTTCATATGCTTGGGCTTTGGGACCGAAAAAACCATTTACCCAATCAGCTGTCTGGCGGACAGCAGCAGCGGGTTTCCATCGGACGCGCCCTGATGAACGCCCCGGCTGTCATGCTTGCCGACGAACCCACCGGCAGCCTGGACAGCCGGAATGGGCATGAAATTATAAAATTGCTGAAAGAAAGCAATAAAAAGTATGGGCAGACCCTGATCCTGGTCACACATGACGAAAATATTGCCCTGCAGGCAGACCGTATTATCGGTATCTCTGACGGCAATGTGACACGGGATGAGAGGCTGGTGCAGCCATGAACATATTAAATAAAGCCACCCTGCAAAGCATGAAAAAGAATCGCACCAGAACGATTGTTACGATTATCGGAGTTGTTTTATCCACTGCCATGATTACGGGAGTTGCCACCTTCGGGACTTCTCTGCTGCATTTTCTCATCAACAGTTCAATTGTAAAATATGGGAATTGGCACGTTGAATTTTTTGATGTGGATTCTTCTTTCATCCAGGAACGTGCTCACGATAAGGAGGTTATCGGGACTGCAGAGATTGAAAATATCGGTTATGCGACGCTTAACAGAGCAAAGACTAAGGATAAACCCTATCTTTTTATTGCAGGATTCAGTGACCAGGCTTTCCATACGTTATCCATAAACCTGATTTCCGGCAGACTTCCTGAAAATAGCAGTGAAGTTCTCGTCCCGGCACACGTCGCTGCAAAAGGCGGCGTCCGCTTCCGGATGGGGGATACACTTTCCCTTGCAATTGGAGACCGTGTTGATGGGAGCAGGATTCTAGGCCAGCACACCCCCTATCATTCAGGGACTGCAGGAGAAACCCTTGTGCCCAAATCAGAGAAAACCTATAAGGTTGTGGGGATCTGCCAACGGCCGGGATTTGAAGAACATTCCGCTCCGGGGTACACCCTGATAACGAAAGCAGACAGCAATGGGAACGCAGACAAATTCAGCCTGTTTGTTACATTGAAAAATCCACGCCAGGTGAAAGCCTATGTAAGCGACGAAGCCGGAAAACAAGCCTTCTCATTTAATGATTATATTCTGCGTTTCATGGGAATTTCGGACAACCAGCTGATAAACACACTTTTGTATACAGTTGGCGGAATTCTGATAGCGATCATAATGACCGGCTCGGTTCTTCTTATTTATAACTCCTTCAATATCTCACTGTATGAACGAACACGTCAGTTTGGAATTCTTGCATCGGTGGGGGCTACTGGAAAACAGCTGCGAAATTCGGTCCTCTTTGAGGGGCTATGCATCGGAGTCATCGGTATTCCCATAGGCATTCTAACAGGAATCGGCAGTATTGGGCTGATCCTTCCCATTGTCGCAGGGAAATTTAACAATATACTTTACAGCACCGTGCCTTTAACCTTGTCGGTATCTGTCTCTGGAATTGTTGCAGCCGCTGCCGTCAGTCTGCTGACCATCCTGATTTCAGCCTATCTGCCAGCCAGAAAAGCCGCAAACACTTCTGTAATGGAGAATATTCTTCAGACTAACGAAGTGAAAATTCATTCAAAAGACTTGAAAATATCAAAGCTCTCCCAGCGCATTTACGGTCTGGAAGGAACTCTCGCTCTGAAAAATTTTAAAAGAAACAAAAAACGTTATCGCAGCATCATACTGTCCCTGATTCTGAGTGTTGCACTGTTCGTATCAGGTAATGCCTTTGGATCCACTCTCAAACGCCTTTTGCAACAGTATATGGTAACAATTGATTCTGACATCCTTTTGGATGTTCTGGACACGAGAGACAGTGAAATGGTTCCTCTTTACAACAAACTAAAAGCAGCAGACGGTGTATATGAAAGTTCCTACCAGGTTCTCTACCCCTATTCATGCACCGTCACAGCCGGTGATCTTTCGGATCAGTTCCGTGAATACGCAGGTTATATGGAACTGGACAAATTGGTTCATATTCCAATGGATGTTCAGTTTATCGCAGACAGTGAATATCTGGATTTTATTCATGAATTGGGTTTATCCGAAGAAGAATATACCGGATCAAACGGAAAAATGATCGCCATTGCAAAACAGCGGACGGTTAGAAAAAACCAACCAGACCAAGTTTTTAATCTTTTTACAAACCGTTCCGCAATTCTTTCTCTTACACCAGGCACGGCGGATAACACAATAACAGAGCAAAGTCTTAACATAGACACTACGTTTGTTGATACTTACCCTGTTGATCCCCCACCAAAACAGTCTTCTCAGTCTGAACCGAATCCCTGTGTTTTTATGGTGGTAGTTCCCTATTCACTCAAAGGGAACTTTAAGATTCCGGATTCCAATGTGACCGCAGGCATGAGCTTTCAGTCGAAAAATCCTTCACAATCAGTGGCTGAAATGGAATCAGTCATACAGAGTGAAGGAATTACGTCTCAATACCATTTATACAATGCGTATGAGATACTGGAGCAATACCACAGTCTTACATTTGTAACGGATGTATTCACCTATGTTTTTGTCATCATGATTTCACTGATTGCCATAGCCAATGTATTCAATACCATTTCCACAAATATCAGGCTGCGAAGGCGGGAACTTGCCATGCTGCGCTCGATTGGAATGTCAGAACGGGCTTTCAATAAAATGATGGTCTTTGAGTGCATCTTTTATGGCATGCGGGCACTTTTACTGGGACTTCCCATAGCCGGAATCATCTCATGGCTGGTTTACAAAGGATTTGTAACCGCAGAACGGACGGAGAATTTTAAATTTGTATTTCCTTTCAGCAGTATGGCAATCAGCGCATTCAGTGTACTCTTTATTGTGTTCATTACCATGCTATACGCCATTCGAAGGATTAAAAAAGAGAATATTATTGATGCGCTGCGAAATGATATGACTTAATTACCTCATGGCATAGACGCTCCATCGGTGTCAGAACCAAAAAAAGAATCAGCCGTTACATACTGATTCTTTTTTGTTTCTGTAAAACCGGATCTATCATGGAGGTATCAGACTGTTACGGCTTCTCTTTTAAATATCTCCATAAACTCTTCTCCGGTAATGGTCTCTCTTTCTAACAGATACTCTGCAATCTCATGAAGCTTGTTCCTATTGTTCTTTAAAATTTCATAAGCTTTCTCGTGCTGCTGGCGAACAATTCCGATTACCGCTTCATCAATCCGCTTTGCCGTATCTGGTGAACAGGCAAGGGATGTGTCTCCGCCCAGATACTGATTGGTTACTGTCTCAAGAGCCACCATATCAAATTCATCAGTCATACCGTAACGGGTAACCATGGCCCTGGCAATTCTTGTGGCCTGCTCAATATCATTTGACGCACCGCTGGTGACAGTCTGGAAAATCAACTCCTCTGCTGCCCTGCCTCCGGTAAATGTAGCAATCTTATTTAACGCCGCATCCTTAGTCAGCAGATGGCGTTCCTCATCATCAACCTGCATGGTATAACCAAGAGCTCCTGAAGTTCTGGGTATAATGGTAATTTTATGAACTGGTGCAGAGTGGGTCTGGGAAGCGGCAACCAGGGCATGCCCAACTTCATGGTATGCTATGATCTTCTTTTCTTCCACATTGACAGAGGCATCCTTTCTCTGATATCCGGCAATGACTACTTCCACGCTTTCCTCCAGATCCGTCTGCGTCACAGTTTTCCTGCCCAGGCGGACCGCTCTTAAAGCAGCCTCATTAATCATATTTGCTAACTCAGCACCACTTGCTCCTGATGTGGCAAGGGCGATTCCGTGAAAATCTACATCATCAGAAAGCTTGACGCTTTTTCCATGTACCTTTAATATGGCTTCCCGCCCTTTTAAATCCGGCAGTTCCACGGGTATGCGGCGGTCAAAACGGCCGGGGCGTAAAAGCGCTTTATCCAAAGAATCGGGGCGGTTGGTAGCTGCCAGAATCACAACTCCTTTTTTACCGTCAAATCCATCCATCTCAGCCAGAAGCTGATTAAGGGTCTGTTCCCGCTCATCATTGCCGGAAAATCCGCCGCCGTCACGCTTCTTTCCAATGGTATCAATCTCGTCAATAAATACGATACAAGGAGCTTTATCATTGGCCTGTTTAAATAAATCCCGGACTTTCGCCGCACCCATACCTACAAACATCTCTACAAATTCTGAACCGGATATGGAGAAAAACGGGACATGTGCTTCTCCTGCCACTGCTCTGGCAAGAAGTGTTTTACCCGTTCCGGGAGGTCCCACAAGCAGAGCTCCTTTTGGAAGAGAGGCACCGATGGAAGCGTATTTACCCGGATTATGAAGGAAATCCACGATCTCCTTTAATGCTTCCTTTGCTTCTTCCTGACCGGCTACATCAGTAAAATCCTTTCCGGTTTCAGATTCCGCATAAATCTTCGCATTGGATTTACCAAAAGACATGGTATTTCCACCCATCTTCTTTTGCATCTGACCAGATAAAAAGTTACCCAGAAATACAAAAATCAGAACGGGAACAATCCAGGTTAAAAGAATGGAAACCAGGGGCGACATCTGCTGTACAATCGTCTTTTCAAACTGTACGTTGTGGGCAATCAGCCTTTGTGTCAGCGTTTCATCAGGCCAGATTCCCGTTTTGTAAACAGCGTAGACTGGTTTACCCTCGAAGTCTTTTTTCCCTGTATCGGATTTAAACTGAATCTCCGCATCCGTTTTGGCAACTGCATGAATCTTTCCCTGATCCACCATCTCTAAAAATGTGCTATAGGGAACTTCAGTCACTGCTTTCGATTGAAGCCACGGCACAGCCATAGCATTAAATAAAATCATCAATATCAATACAATCATGTAATAATAAATAAATGGTTTCTTATGGTTCTTTCCAGAACCACCATCATCCTTTAACCCCATCTCGCTCCTCCTTTTTCGTCTGAAGCCGTTTTAATACCGCTTCCGTAAACATACATGACTGATCTAAATCTTCTTTATTGGGATGGAGCATAGCATCTTCATAGGCTGCTATCATCTCTCTGATCTGGGGTGTATCATGCTGTGCCTGCATCTGTCTGCACTTTTCCAGTACTCTAGGCCCCATCTTTCCTCCGCATAAAAAGCATCCCAGGTATTCATTATCTTCCGGCAGAAAAACAGAAACCTGCTTTTCCACCTGCTTCAAATATTCTTTATTTTCAAATATCCCACAGGTACCAAACAAAGCAATCTTTTTGCCATGGAGGTCGGAGAGGAAATCAATCACTTCTGTCGTACAAATTCCCCTGTTGTTCCAGAATCCTACAAAATACGTATCTGCTTCTTCTCCATGGTATTCATCCAGATTAACAATATCTTTTGATTTTCCCGGAAGCGCTTCAAAAATCTTCATGGCTAATTTTTGAGTGTTTCCGGTTTTACTTGTATACACAACTAAATAGTCCATATATTTCGCCTCCTCTATGAATAAAATATACCAAAACGTCTAA
The DNA here is from genome assembly GCA_029256305.1 of Lacrimispora sp. Taxonomy (GTDB): domain Bacteria; phylum Bacillota; class Clostridia; order Lachnospirales; family Lachnospiraceae; genus Lacrimispora. Next base: position 8,107 of record JAQSYE010000116.1, read on the forward strand.
TTTATCAATAGATTCCGGTAAATGTTAATACAATTTATGGTTCTTTTAGAATTTATACTTTTTCTTTTATAACAATAAAAAAAGGATGGTGCAGATAAATTTCTGCAACATCCTCTATGCATTTCTGGTTATAAATTTGCCGCCGCATCTTTCATGATTTTCTTAGTCACTTCTATATCTTCCTGCGTATGAGCGGCTGATAAGAACAGAATCTCAAATTGAGAAGGGGCTGTGTAGATGCCATGCTCCAGGAGATAATGAAAATACTTTGCATACATCCGTGTATCCGCTTTTAAAGCCGATTCATAATCCACTACCGGGTGTTCCGCGAAGAACACGCTGAATAGGGAACCTGCCTGGTTAACCTGGGCGTTCGGAAGAACTTCCTTCAATGTCTGCACCAGGGTATCCGCTTTCTTCTCCAGAGAGGAATAGAGATCCGTCCGGTCCATCAGGGCTTTCACCGTTGCAATTCCTGCCGCGGTTGCAATGGGGTTACCGGATAATGTTCCAGCCTGATAAACTTTACCCAGAGGCGATACAACTTCCATGATTTCCTTCCGTCCGCCATAGACGCCCATCGGCATGCCGCCTCCTGCGATCTTACCAAGAGTGGTCAGATCCGGCTTCACCTTATAATATTGCTGAGCTCCGCCAAGCGCCATACGAAAACCCGTGATCACCTCGTCAAAGATTAACAGAGCTCCGTACCTGGTCGTAATATCTCTTAAAAATTCAAGGAAACCTGGTTTGGGAGCGACCAGTCCCATATTGGCAGCCACAGGCTCTACTACAATCGCCGCAATCTCACCGGGATACTGACGAAACAGCTCTTCTACTGTATCTTCCTGATTGTAACCGGCTAACAGCGTATGCCTGGTATAGGATTCAGGCACTCCGGCGCTGTCCGGTGCGCTACCGGTCAGGGCTCCTGACCCTGCCTTTACTAAAAGACCATCGGAATGTCCGTGATAACAGCCTTTAAATTTAATAATCTTATCTCTTCCCGTAAACCCTCTTGCTGCGCGGATAGCGCTCATTACGGCTTCTGTTCCTGAGCTGACCATTCTCATCATTTCCATGGAGGGGATGCATTCTGTAATCAGCTTTCCAAGTTCCAGCTCTCTTCTCGTAGGCGCACCATAGGATAAACCGGAAAGGCATGCCTCTCTCACCGCTTCTACCACCGGCTTATAGGCATGTCCCAGGATACATGGTCCCCAGGAATTTACATAATCAATGTATTCATTCCCATCCTCATCATAGATACGGGATCCTTCTGCTCTTTTAATAAAAACGGGAACTCCTCCTACAGAGCCAAACGCTCTCACAGGGCTGTTGACTCCGCCCGGGAAATAGTTTCCGGATTCTTCAAATAGTTTTTTTGACTCTTCTGTGTTCATTGTAATTTACTCCTTTTCCTTACACCAGTCCTGACAGATGATTTCTGCCAGCCCCGATACGCTGTAAACCGGTGCAATTAAATCTGCTTCTCTTCCATACCGTGAAAGCGCCTTAGCCGTGATATCACCGATGCAGACCACCTTTAAAGAAGCAAGAGAAGAAAGGATTTTCTCTCTTTCTCCCTGAAAAAATGCATCTACACCCGAAGCACTGGCAAATGTTAAATAGTGGAGAGGCGCCAATTCATTTTCCATGCTCTCCTGCTCACTTTGTTTCAGCGCCACATCATAAAGCACTATATCCTTATAAAATACTCCGGCTTCCTCTAAAATCTGGTTCAGTTCCGGCGAACCGCCTGAAGACCTGGGTATCAGCAACCGATCCTCTTTTGTCAGCTGGGATATTAAACCTTCTGCAAGATCCTTAACCTGGTAGCGGTCCGGAACATAATCGGCATGAAATCCAAACTTAAGAAGCTCTGCTTCCGTCCCTTTCCCCACCGCTGCAAACCGAATGGCTCCCAGGGAACGCAAATCATAACCGCCTTCAAAAAGTCCGGCAAAAAAGTCCCTTACTGCATTGGCACTGGTCAATACCAGCCAGGAATAGGTTTTAAGTCTTTGATACGCTTCCTTCATCGCTTCCCCGGACCGATAGGACGCAATGGACAATGTCAATACATTGTCCAGAATTCCCCCAAGATTTAAAAGTTCATGGGAAAGTCTTCCGGCAAAGGATTCGGTTCCTGTGATACCAATCCTGCAGCCCTTAAGCGGCAGATTCAGGGTGGATGAAAAATCCAGAGCAGCCACATCACCTGCGACAATAATAGCAGGACTTTTAATCTCAGCCTGTTGTGCTCTGCTCTCAATATCTTTCAGAGTTCCCCGGACGGTTCTCTGTTCTGGAAGAGTTCCGTTTTCAATCACAGCTGCCGGTGTATCCTCCGGCTTTCCATTTTTAACAAGTCCTTTGACAATCAGAGAAAGATTGGAAAGCCCCATTAAAAATATCAGAGTACCGGAAAGCTTTGCAAAAGAATCGAAATCGGGCGGAAGTGTCCCATTTTCAGAGAGTGTATGTCCTGTCATTACATGGAAGCTGCGGCTCACAGCCCTGTGTGTCACCGGAATTCCTGCCATGGAAAGCGCTGCCACCGCTGAAGTCACACCAGGTACCACCTCATAGGGGATTCCTGCCTCTAAAAGCGCCAGTATCTCTTCTCCCCCGCGGCCAAATACAAAGGGGTCTCCTCCTTTTAGACGGACCACGTTTAAGCCTTCCTCAGCAAGTTCCACTAAGAGCCGGTTAATCTCCTCCTGCTTCATGGAATGGGCTCCTGCCCGCTTTCCAACATAGATCTTCTTGCAGTGATCTGGTACCTCATCGAGGAAATAATCCGAAGCAAGGGAGTCATAAACCAGCGCATCGCAGCATCCAAGCCGCTTTAATCCTTTTTGGGTAATGAGACCGGGATCACCCGGCCCCGCACCGACTAAGTATACCACTCCAGTTTTCTTCATGACATCCTCCATTTTCAATTAAAGTTTCTTTGCCGCCTGTTCTGCCAGACTGTCCAGTTCCTCTATTTTGCCCTGGAGATGGATTTTTTTTAACTGCCCCTCTCTCCTGCTCATTCCAAAGACCTCAAACTGTCCTTCCTTTATACGGGAGTAAACTCCCACGGGTTCATGGCATCCTGCATTTAAAAGCTTTAATATCTTCCGCTCCAATGTCAGGCAAAGCCTTGCATTCTTATTTTCAATTAACGATATCTCTGGCCAGGTCTCCATTCCCACTCTTCCTTCTACGGCCAGAATCCCCTGTCCTCCGGCGGGAATCATGGTCTCACAGTCGAAGTAATGGTAATCGAAGGCGGGATCCGACTGAATATTCAGGCGGTTTAATCCTGCTGCCGCAAGAATGATTCCATCAAAATCCCCATCCAGAAGACGTTTTAAACGAGTCTGTACATTCCCTCTTAAATTCTCACACCGGACCGGAATCTCCTTCCATAAGGAACTTCCAATCTCTTCGATCTGAATTCTTCTTCTTAAGCTGGAAGTACCAATAACGATCTCTTCCTTTTTATTTAAGTCACTGCCTTTTCGGGTAATCAGCACATCTCTTGGATCCTCACGCTCAGGGACCGCCACAATCCCCAGGCCTTCCTTTAAATCCATGGGGAGGTCCTTTGCGCTATGGACAGCTAAGTCAATCTCACCCTGCAGAAGTGCATCTTCAAACTCTGTTACAAACACACCTTTTCCCCCGAACTCCAAAAGCGGCTTATTGAGAATCCGATCTCCTTCTGTCTGCTTTTTCACCAGTCGGGCTGTAATCCCGGGTGAAACTCTTATTAAAGCATCCGCAACCAGCTGGGTCTGTGCTACGGCAAGTGCACTTTTTCTGGTTCCTATGCGTATGATATCACTGTTCATGTTCCGCAAGTTTCCTTTCTATCAGTTCTATGACCTGCTCTCTGGTAAATACTCCGCCTTGCCTGATTCCCTCTTTTACCATTGTCTTAAAAATCTCAGTCCTGACCGTAAGAGAGGGCACCTTTTCTTTTACCAGTTCCCGGTAATTACCAAGCTGACTGGCAAGCATTCCAAATCCTGAGGGAATTGCCTCTTTAAATCGTTTTTTTAAATACTGTGCTAT
>JAQSYE010000117.1 GCA_029256305.1 Lacrimispora sp.
GCGTCAGAAGAGGAGTGTTCTACTACCGTCATTTTATTTTGTGTCAGGGTTCCAGTCTTGTCCGAGCAGATAATCTGAGTGCAGCCTAAAGTCTCTACGGCGGTCAGTTTTCTTACAATTGCATGTTTGTGGGACATCTTTGTTACGCCAATGGATAAAAGTATGGTTACCACAGCTGCCAGACCTTCGGGTATCGCAGCAACCGCCAATGAAACGGCAATCATAAAAGTATCAATTAATGCCTCTAAATGAATGCCGTTACCGGAAAAGCTGAGTCTCATAATGTTTACAGCAAACATCAGAGCGCAAATTCCCAGAACCATGATGGACAACACCTTGGAAAGTTGATTAAGCTTAATCTGAAGGGGCGTTTCTTCATCTTTGGCGGTGTTTAGGGCATCGGCAATATGACCGATCTCTGTTTCCATACCCGTGTAGCAGATGATGGCCTTACCCCGTCCGTAAACGATTGTAGAACCGGTATAGATCATATTCTTTCTGTCTGCCAGGGAAACTTCACCATTCTCGGCGCGGATCACTTCGCTATGTTTGGAGACAGAGACAGATTCACCGGTCAGCGCGGCTTCTTCCGCTTTTAAGCTGGCACTTTCCAAAATTCTGGAATCCGCAGGGACAGAGTCCCCTGCCTCCAGGACGATGATGTCACCAGGAACGAGCTGCTCCGAGCGAATGATTTCAAGCTTGTCGTTTCGGATGACCTTTGATGTGGCAGCCGTCATCTCCTGAAGAGATGCAATGGCGGATTCAGCCTTGGATTCCTGATAGACACCAAGAATTGCATTAATAACCACCACAAACAGGATAATGACAGTATCGATCATGCTTTCTCCTGCGTAGATGGAGGTGGCTCCGGAAATTACTGCAGCAGCGATCAGTACGATAGTCATAAAGTTAGCAAGTTCTTTTAAAAACCTTTTAAAAAGGCTCGTTTTTTTGCCTTCTTTTAATTTGTTTAAGCCGTACCTCTCCTGGCGTTCTCCAACCTGGGCTTCTGAAAGTCCATGAGGAGATGAATCAAGCTGTTTTATAACCTCATTGGATTCCAATAAGTATTCTTTTTGCATTGTTTTTCTCCTATATTTTTATATGTCTTATTTTATCAATGGTAGATAGTGTATCCCTTTTTTTATTTAATTATCAGAATTAATCAGCCTCCAAAGAGTTGTTCTGCTGATTCCAAGACTTTTGGCCGCTTTTGTATGATTTCCGTTTTGTGTATCCAGTACGATGAGTGCCACTTCCCGGTTGATTTTATTTAGGGGCTGGGATAAGTTCAGCATATTCATGTAACCGCTGGCGGAGGCGGAAGTGAGAGTTACTTCTTTGTTTAACACCTCTTTTACTTCGTTAATATCGATATAAGGTCCCTGAGACAAGACAAAAAGATTATTCATAACCCGGCTGAACTGCATATAGTTATAGGGCCAGTGGTAGCCTTGTAATTCTTCCATGGCATCAGGAGAGAAACCAAGAACTTGTTTTTCATTTTCCATATTCAGTTGGTTTAGGTAGAGATTTGCGATGGGTTCAATCCGGGAGGCATCTGTTCTAAGGGGCGGAAGAGTAAATACAAATAATTTCAGCCGGTTAATAAATTCCATAGAGCCGGAATCTGTAATTCCGTAGGAATTGCAGATAAAGGAGATCATGAGCCGGTTCCTTTTGCAAGCATCGGTATCTGTTATATTGATCCAAAGCTGCCTCTGTCGTTCTTCGCTCAGCAAATTCATATTCTTTATAAAAATGGTACTGCCAGAGCTGCAGAAAGGGGAATTGTGATGGCTGATTAAGTAATCCCACACCTTGTCATTTAATAAGCTGCAGTCTATTTCGATAAATGGTTGATCTTTAACAGAGCTGCGCAGATAGATGGCCTTGGCAATCTGCTCCTTTCCCGTGCCCTCTTCGCCAGTAATAATGACCGGATATAAATCCTTGTTGACCTGGTCAATGGTAGTGTAGAATTGGGCAAAGAAGTTAGTGACACTGTATATGCTTTCGTAAAACTCCTTTTCGATCTCTCTCTGATTACTGTACTGAATCCCACTTTTTGCTCCGCTTGAAGGCGCTTTGTTTACCGTAATGTAAAAGGCAATATATCCGACTCCTGCAGAAAACAGACGCTGAGCCTGTACGGAGTAAATCAGGTTATTTCTCCTGAAAATCAGATTGCGCTTTTCATCCAGTGGTATGTTGTTTATTTCCAAATGCAGGGAGTCAAGGATAGTTGTATCATTTTCTGATATTGTTGAAAAGATCAGCTTCCCTTCATTATCAAAAACAACGGTACGCATATCTCTTAATTTAACCAGGCTCCTGAAAAAATTGTTTTCACTTCTTAGCTGTGTGTAATATCTGCAGTACTCTAGCGAAGTATTAAGCGCATCTCGTATGCTTTCAACTCCGGAGGTAAGAAGAAACGCATCCATACCAAGGGTTCTTGCTGTTGTATAAGTGATCATATCGCAGAGAATGGCTTCATAACCAAGGTCAGCTATCCGGTTAAGAATTGGCAAGGCTTCCTCTGTTGAATTGATGGAAAAAACATCGATGGGGTAAGGAAGAACTTCTTTTAGAAATTGACTTTGTTCTGTTATGCTGGAAAAACCTGCGATGGCAACTTTTTTCGTATCTGCGTTGGACAGTTTTAATGTACGCAGAATGTCGTACGCAGATGTATGGATTTCAATTACTGGCAGAGATATGGATTGCCGTAACAGCTTTGCAGTGCCTCCACGGGAAATCACTACATCATAATTCTCATAAAAATTACTCTGGGCAATTTCCACACCTTTCTTTAGATCGCCAACAAGGATATTTAATTCAATGCTTGGATACTCCTCTGCCAGCTTTGACATAATAGATTTCATGCCTTCATAAGGTGCAATTGCTAATATTCGTATTTTATCAGACATGGATATTCTCCTTTTTACATAAACGTTCGAATTTGAAACATTTCTATGCGATTTATTATACCATAATTTGTACTGTTTTCAAATATTTTAAAAATATGTATAGAACTACTGGAAAACATAAAGATTTTTCTTTTGTGTGTTTCATATATAAACCAAAACGGCTCTTACGTTTATTTTCACGAATAAGATTGTATGGTATGATGTGTTTAAATGAAGGAGTCTTATTTGAGAACCTGATTAATTCAAAAATATTGGAAAAGGTAAATATATGATTAAACTTTTGATAATTTCGGATGACTTTACAGGCGCACTGGATACGGGCGTTCAGCTTTCTGCTGGCGGAGCCGCGACCTATGTGACTTTGGACTCTGAATTTAATATGTCCGATCTTTCTCCGGATATTGATGTTCTGGTGATAAATACGGAAACCCGTCATGTGGACCGGGATGAGGCGTATAAGACGGTGTTTTCAATAGCTAGTCGGGCGCGAAAAGCCGGAATCCCCTATGTATATAAAAAAACAGATTCTGTGCTCCGGGGCAATATAGGAGCGGAGATTGCTGCCGTACTCGATGCCAGCGGTTATAAAAAGATTCATTTTATTCCCGCATATCCTGAGATGGGCCGTATAACAAAAGATGGAGTTCATTATGCAGACGGCGTGCCAATAGCGGAAAGCATCTTTGGGAAAGATCCGTTTGAACCGGTTCTTTATTCGGATATTCCAAGCATCATAGCCTCACAGACTACAACTCCAACCCATGTAATCAGCCATTTGGAAGATCATGACTGGGGGGACATGGAAGGGATTCTGATACACGATTCTGCCACATCTGAGGATATGGAAACGATTGCCCAAACGCTTAAGGCAGGGGAAAGTTCCTGCCTGATGGCAGGATGCGCAGGGTTTGGGGCGTTGCTGCCTGACATGTTGGGAATTCAGGGCAGGAAGCCTGGTATTCCTGTTTTATCTCCTCATATGTTTATCGCTTGCGCCAGTATTCACCTGGTATCACTTGCCCAGTGCGATGATGCCAGGGAAAAGGGTGTACCCCAGTACTGTCTGACTCCAGAAGAAAAGCTTGACCGTTTCTGGATGGAAAAAGAGTCCGCCAATGTACTGGCACAAGAGATTCTGCGTTCCTGCAAAGAAAATCCGGTTGTTATTTTAAATGCCAATGGACCCGGTGAACCGGAAGCGACCTATGAATATGCGAGGGAAAATGGAATTTCACAGGAGCAGCTTCGGACACATATTGTTTCCGTCATGGGATACATGATTGAAGTTTTGTTAGACCGGGGACTGAAAGCCACTGTTTTCCTTATGGGGGGGGATCTCCTCTACCAGTTTGCAAAGCAGACAGGAATGAAAGCCATTTCTCCCATCTGTGAATTAGAGCGGGGAGTGGTGCTCTCAGAAGCACTTTATAAAGGGAGAAAGATAAATCTGATATCAAAATCAGGTGGATTTGGACAAGAATCTCTTTTTACTGATTTATCAAAGATTTTAATCAGGGAAAGTGAGAAGGCAACAGCAGACCAAGGTTAAAAGAGCCCGGGATTTTACAGAAATTTGAGTTTCTGTAAAATCCCGGGCTCTTTTTAACGTGCAATGAAGATTAGAGGAGATCCATGAACTTTTGAAGTCCGTCTCTGGTGTCATCGCTGTTTAATTTGGAATAAGATGTAGCCTTTTGAAAAAATTGAAATGATTTTACATCCTCCGACAGGAAGTTGTGGAACAACATATCGATAAGAACCAGGATGAGGATTTCCCTTGTTATGGTATTGCTGCTTTGAAGCAGGTCTGTCTTTGGAATCACCAGTGTGATGTTGGTATAGGGAGAGCAGAGGGACTTCTCATAATTGGTAATGAGCAGGACACTGCTGCCGTTTTTCTTGAAATCAGCCAGTATGGAAGCCAGCTGTTTGTGATTGCCGGAGAGAGAGATGGTGATAAAGAGATCACTCTCCTGGGAAAGGCTTTGATATAACTTCAGTGTATCGTAATTAGTAAGTGCCTGTACAGTCAGGCCCAGAGTCATAAATTTGTGGGCAATCATTTCCGCTATGTTCTGATTGAAATTCAGCCCAATAATAAAGATTCTCCTTGATCTTAACATCAGTTCTCTGGCATGGTTGATGTCTGCCGGGTTAGTTAAGTGAAACAGGCTGTCCAGAAGTATCTTGTAGTCATTGAGCAGGGTGGAGTAGTCAGAATGATTGACGGAGGAAGAACTTTTGTCGATTTCCTTCTGCATGGTGTATTTTAATTCATTCAGGCCGGAGTACCCCACTTTTTGAGCAAACCGGATGATGCTGGCATCAGAGGTACCAATCTCCTTTGCCAGTTCCTGGGCACTAAGTTCAATGAATTTTATTGTGAATTTTTTAATGTATTGTACGATTTTCCAGTCCGTTTTGGTGAACTGGTTGGACATGCCGTCTATACGGGCCATTAAGGTAAACAGTTCAGAGTTTTCAGTCATTTGAAATACAGCCTTCCTTTCAATCTTCCCGGAAAAGGGAAGCCGTGTTGTTATTTCTGTAGCAGTTATGTAGTAAATTTCAGATTAAGTATATCATATTTCTGATTTATAATTCAATATTCCTTGATTAAAAAAGTTATAATTACAAAAAAAGTAGCAAAATACATAATTAAAACTGTGAAAATAATATAAATACATTATTGACATGAAAAATGTAGTATGCTACAATTCGAATTACAAAAGGAAATACAAAACTGTTAAATGAGGAGGTACGATATGGAGAAACCGCAGATTTTGCTCTTAACTCACGGAGGCTGGGGAAAGGCGCTGACGGAAAGTCTGAAAATGATTATGGGAAGCGTTGATTTTGTTCATGAGATTCCCCTTCTTCCGGAGGTTACGTTTGCAGAGTATTACGCCATGGTGGATGAATATGTAGCCGGGATGCCGGAAAAGTCCCTGATTTTTACGGATGTATTTGGAGGGACAACCACCAATGCAGGTGCTAAAATCGGACGGGAGCGGAATATTAAGGTGGTTTCAGGTCTGAATGCACCACTTATGATTGAAGCCTGTACCCAGATCCAGTACACTGGGGATTGCAACTTTGATGTTGTTTTGCAGCAGGGGCAGTCATCAATTATTGATGTGATCAGTGAGGTCACAAAGTCAATGGGAAAGAAGGAAAGTTAGAATGGCAGAAATTGTTTTATGCAGAATTGACAGCAGACTGATTCATGGACAGGTTATGACCAAATGGGTTAATCAGTCAGGAGCCAATCGGATTGTTGTAGTAAGCGACAGTCTGGCTGCGGATGAATTTATGCTTGAGATTTACTTAATGTCTGCACCTGCAGGGGTTAAGGTAGAATGTTTAAGCAGGGAAGATGCAGTAAAGAATTGGAATAATGATCAGTTTGGCAGTGGCCGGGTACTTTTACTGCTTCCGGATTTAGCAAGCATGAAGGAAGTGTATGACGGAGGAATTAAGGTAACTGATATTCAGGTAGGAGGGCTGGGGGGAGCTCCTAACCGTAAAGTGGTATTTCAGAATATTACTTTAGATGATGCAGATGTGGAAAAGTTGATTTCGTTACAGGGGGCAGGAGTTAAGATTATCTTCCAGACAATTCCGGAAGATGTACCGCAGGATTTTCACACCATTTTAAAAAAATACAATAACTAAGGAGAGTATGATATGAGTGTGTTGATGTTAGCTGTATGTATGGGGTTCTATTACTGGTTCTGTCGTTTGAGATTTGGATATACCTTTTCTTCCATGCTTCTGCAGCCGGTTGTCATTGGTGTTTTTGTGGGGCTTCTAACGGGGAATATGCCTTTGGCCATGAAGATTGGAGCAGGACTTCAGTTGGTTTACTTAGGGGTTACATCCACTCCTGGCGGTAACGTTCCCAGTGATCCTGCGCTAGCGGGATGCATTGCAATTCCTCTTGGAGTAATGTCCAACATGACTCCTGAGGTTGCCATTGCCCTGGCAATTCCATTTGGAGTTCTTGGAGTTTTTGTGGATCAGTTAAGAAGAAGTACCAATGCAGTCTGGGTTCACATGGCAGACCGCTACGCTGAAAAAGCGGATACAAGAGGTATTTTACGTGCTGCTTTTCTTTACCCGGCCATAGCGGGACTGATTATTCGTTTTCCAATTGTATTTGCTATTGATTTTTTTGGTGTATCAGCGGTAGAAAAGCTGATTACAATACTTCCGCAGTGGCTAATGCATTCCTTTGAATTAATGGGAGGAATCCTTCCGGCCCTTGGTTTTGCAATTACTTTATCCGTTATTGGAAAGAAATCACTGATCCCGTTCTTTATAACAGGTTTTTTCGCAGTTATGTATTTAAAGCTTGATACGATGGCTGTAGCTATTTTTGCAACCTGTATTGCATTGCTGTTAGGTTTATTCCAGTTAAAGGAGGAGGCGATTTAAGATGGGAGAGAACACAAAGGTAAAAAAACTGAATAAAAAAGACATTACAAAATCCATGTGGATCTATTATGCTGGCGCAGAACTTTCCAATTCTTATGAGCGTTTACAGAGTCTTGTATTCTGTGCGTCCATGACGCCGGTTTTAAAGAAGCTGTATGATACAGACGAGGAACTGAGTGCAGCCTTAAAACGTCACCTGGTATTCTTTAACACGGAAGGCATCTTTGGAGCTATCATTCAGGGAATTGCGATCTCCATGGAAGAACAAAAGGCCAACGGAGAGAATGTAACAGATGAGGCAATTACCGGTATTAAAACCGGACTCATGGGGCCGCTTGCGGGTATGGGAGATGCAATTGTATGGGCAGCTATTATGCCAATCATTATTTCCATCTTTCTTCCCTTTGCAAGCAACGGTTCTGCATTGGGAGGCATTATGCCCCTGATCCTGTATCCGGCCATTACCATTGCGATTGCTTACTGGCTGATCCATAATGGCTACACATTAGGTAAAAAGTCAGTGGTGTCACTGCTTCATGGCGGCAAGATGAAATCGATTATCTTCACTGCAAATGTCATCGGTCTTACCATGATGGGGGCATTATCCGCAAGCTACGTCACCATATCCACGCCGCTGAAGTTAGGTTTTTCCAGTGGAACGCAGATTGTGGTACAGGACATATTGAATACGGTAGCACCAGGTCTTCTTCCTCTGGCAGCCGTTTTCATCATCTATTTTTATCTTAGAAAAAAAGGACCATATTATAACAGAATTCTGCTTACAGTAGTGGCAGTATCTGTCATCACTTCTCTGCTTGGAATTCTTTAAAGGTCTTAAGGAGTAACAATGGAAAACATATACAGTAAAAGCGGCCTGCAGGCCGTAATCAATGCCTCCGGACGAATGACAAAGCTGGGTGTTTCCACCATATCGAAAGGTGTGGGGGAAACACTGGTGGAGGCGGCCGGTAATTATGTGGTAATTAACGAGCTTTATGCCTATGCTGGCAGAAGAATTGCAGATATGATAGGAACAGCAGATGCATGTGTTACATCCAGCGCATCTGCAGGAATTGCACTGGCGGTTGCCTCCTTAATCTGCGGAGGCGATTTACAGAAAGTGAAACATCTCTATGATCTTCTGCCTTCTGTTTCCAGAAGGGAAGTAATTCTTTTAAAAGGACAGAACGTGGATTTTGGAGCTCCGGTTGCAGAGATGGTACAGATTGCAGGAGGGAAAGTCATAGAGGCGGGATATGCCAACGGGGCTTCTGTTGAAGATATTGAACACGCAGTAACAAAGGATACGCTGGCAATACTTTTTGTGAAATCCCATCACTGTGTTCAAAAGGAGATGCCAAATGCCAGTTCCGTAATTGCGCTGGCAGAGCGACTGGGAATTCCATGTATAGTGGACGCCGCTGCAGAAGAAGATTTAAAAATCTATGGGGAAATGGGAGCGGACTTTGTATGCTATAGCGGAGCAAAGGCCATCGAAGGTCCCACCAGCGGTTTTGTTGCCTGTAAGACAAAAGAACTGGCAGACAACATGAGACTTCAGTACAAAGGCATCGGCAGGGCCATGAAGGTAGGAAAAGAGTGTACCATGGGACTTGTAACGGCAGTAGAAGAATATATTGCCGGAGGAAAGACAAGTCCTGTCTCCAAAGAAGAGCTGGAACGGTTTGCGGCCTGTGTAGGGGAGATACCAGGCTGTAAAGCATCAATTATTAAGGATGAGGCAGGAAGAGAAATATTCCGCTGTAAGATCGATTTTAATCCCGAACTTTACGGGATGAATGCAAAAGATGTGGTAAGAGAACTGCAGCGGGGAGCTGTAGCAATCTTTACCAGAGATTACCAGGAAAATATCGGTTCCATCGCGATTGATCCCAGGCCTTTAAACAGTGAGAAAGAACTGGAAATCATTGAACAGAGGCTTAAAGAGATTCACATATCAGCAAATGGAGGGAGATAAAGGATGAATTTTTACAAAGGAAGAGTCTGCTTAAACTGCCTGACAAATTCCGTTGATAATGCAAAGGCGATCTATGAGGCAGCAAAAGGACATGTTGCAGTAGGCATCCTGTCGGCAAATTATCCGGATGCGGAACATGCAGCAGAGGATATGAAACGATATCAGGCAGCGGTGGACAATCATATTTCCGTTGGTCTGGGTGGAGGCAATCCCGGACAGTGGAAGGCAGTTGCAGATATATCCGGTCAGATTAAGCCGAAGCATATCAACCAGACTTTTACGGCAGGCGGATATACCAGAGCCAAAACGGGAGAGGGACCATTTTTAAATTCCATGGTTGCTCCCTGTGGTAAAGTGGGATATGTTAAAATCTCAACCGGTCCTCTCAGCAAGGACATGGAGCCTGCAATTGTTCCGGTTAAAACTGCAATTGCAATGGCAAAAGAGCAGGGAGCCGATTCCTTAAAGTATTTTCCGATGGGCGGGCTGAAGGTGAAAGAGGAATATGAGGCGGTTGCCGCAGCCTGCGCAGAGAGCGGATTCGGACTGGAACCCACCGGAGGGATTGATCTTGATAATTTTGCAGAGATCCTGAAGATTGCGGTTGATGCAGGAGTGGAACACATCATTCCCCATGTATACTCCTCAATTATTGATAAAGAAACGGGAGCTACAAGAATATCTGATGTCGTGAAACTTTATGATATGATAAAAGAAATTTTAAATTAAAGAAAAGCTGTTTTCCTGTCTGTGGGGCGGGAAAACAGCTTTTTTAACTATTCATTTCTGTATTCGCTGGGACTGATTCCATAAACATGCTTAAAGGTTTTGCTGAAATGGAACGGGTCAAGGTAACCGGTGAGCTGGCTTACATCGGCAATGGATAATTCAGGGTTTCGCAGGAGCTGCCTTGCAATATTAAGTCTGTAGTTTCTTAAATATTTGGAAGGCGTAATCTCTGTGTATTTGAAAAATATTTTGCTTAAATAGGGGACCGAAAATCCGAATTCGGAAGCCAGTGTGGTAAAATCGATCTGAGTCTGATAATTCTTATGAATGTATTCCTTGATCAGCTCTACGATTTCTTTTGCCCTGTTTGAGGAATGAAGCAGTGTGACGGAGTCAAACCGGTCCTGGGTCGCCAGAAGCTTGGTTTGTAAGTTAGCCAAAGTCATTTCCAGCTCATCATAATTGACGGGCTTCAGTAAATAATTGCTCACTTCATACCGGAGTGCTTCCTTTGCATATTCAAAATCTGTGTAGCCGCTGATGATTACGCACAGGATAAACGGATATTTTTCGTGTACATTCCGAACTAACTCAAGTCCATCCATCTCTGGCATCCGTATGTCTGTGAAGATTACATTGGGAAGATGCTCTTTGGCCAGATTCAGTCCCTCGAGACCGTTTGTTGCAATGGCTGTCACCTCAAAGGCAGGATTTAATTGTTCTATTCTTCTGGCTATGTTTCTGGCAATTAAGGCTTCGTCTTCTACGATTAAAACAGAATGTTTCAAGAGATTATTCCTCCTCCTATGACAACAATGGCACCATGGGGTACATTGTTGCTCAGTCTAAATATATGATTGCCCCGATAAAGAATTTTAAAACGAATGTAAATATTCATCAACCCCATTCCGTCTATTTCCAGATTGGGCAGAACGCCGTTTTTCTCTATCAGGTCTATCTGGTTTTTGAGTTTGTCAAGATCTTCACTGGAAAAGCCGGGTCCATTATCCTTGATCTGCAGCTCCCAATAGGTGCTTGTCATAATACCCAGGATTTTCACATTCCACGGAGGGCTTGACTTGGTGGAATATTTGATGGCATTCTCCACGATCAGCTGAAGACAGAGTTTTGGAAGCCGGACCTGATGCATTTTTTCTGGTATGTCAAATTCAAATTGAAGAGAGTCACAGTATCTGACTTTCATACACTCTAAATAATCACGGGTGTGGTCAAGCTCATCCGTTAGCAGGACCATCTGCTCGCCATCGGAGGAGATATAACGCAGGATTCTGGAAATGGTCTGGCACATGAGGATGATCTCTCTGTTCATGTTCTCATCCGCCATAGCCTGTATGGTTGCAAGTGAGTTGTAAAGAAAATGAGGGTTCATCTGAGCCTGAAGCGCCAGCATTTTGGATTGCATATCGCTGTTTTGAAGTTGAAGTTCCCGCTCCATTGATTTTCTTGCCTGTCGCTGCATTTTTAAGAATGCCTGATATAAGGTGTTTACTTCTGTGATGCCAATTTCCATATCTTCAAATTCAGTTGTATCTTTATCATCCCCGGTCAGCTGGAATGCCCGCACCTGATGATAGATCTTATAAAGGGGAGTGGCAATTCTCCGTGAAATTAAATAAGACACCATAATGGTTATGAGCATGACAGTAAACAGAAGTATTAAAGCGGTGTTTAAGTATTGATGAACCGGCTGCATCAGCATACGGTTATCGATAACCAGAGCCGTGGTAAAACCCGTATAGTCAGATGTGGAAAAAATGATATATTTATTTTCCGATTTTAAATAGATTGGGTCTGTGCCGGAGGTTTTGGAGGGGCTGTTTTGCCGCATTTGAATCAAATCGTAATAGTTGTCGGGTGTGCTAAGGCTACCAGTCGTATAGATGGTTTTTCCTTCCGGACTGAAAATGTATACATCTTCTTTATATGGGCTGTTAAAGGTGTTTACTGTAGTTGCAATACTTTTAAAGGATTTTTTGACTTCTACAATGCCCTGGGGAATGTTAAGCGGGCTGTAATACATGCGGCAGAGTGAAACAAAATAATTATCACCGGAATAGGAATAAAAGCGGCCCAGGGTGTCGTCTTTATCGCAGTAAATAAATTTCTTTCCATTAGCCTGTACAACCTGGCTACACCAGTCTTTTTCCGTTACCCGTTCCTTTGATGTAGCATTATCAAGTCCTACTCCAAACTTTCCGTAATCAAGAGAATAGAGGTAAGTCTGATCGGCTGGGGAATTAGGACCAATCATAGCAATAATAAGGTCGAACAGGATCTTGGTATTATTAATATTTTCATAAATTTCATTGGAACTTAAGGCGTCGTCCTGATAGTTGATGTATATTCCAAATTTTTCTTTTATCAGATTGGAATAAATGATATTCTGGGATACAGTATCAAGGTCGTGGATAACGGAATCAAAGCTGCCCATGATCATGGCTGAGTTATTTTGAAGGGAGGAAAAGGCATTTACCTTTATTTTGCCGGTTTCACTGATGACCGTGTGGACGGTGAATGCCAGGATTACTGCAATGAATAAAGCCGTATAAGGAAGGAATAGTGTTGACATTATGCTTCGCTTTACTACATTCTTTGTCTTTTTTGCTGCCATTTAAAGCCCTTCTTTCCCATGGTTCATTCTGTTGGTTAAAAATATACATGAAAACAGATCAAAATGTTCATTCAAAAATGTATATATTACACTATATAATACAGGTAACATGATAAAAGTCAACAATAAATTTTGGGGAGGTATTTTTTATGAAGTTAAAAAAGTTAGCTGCATTAAGTCTCGCTCTGGTCGCTGCCATTACATTTTCGGGCTGTTCGAAAGAGGAGAACGCTCCACAGAAAAGCACAGCTGCAGGAGAAAGCACATCTGCAGAAGCAAAGACAACTGCTGCACCGGAAAAAAGCGATGTAACTCTTTCCTTTATGGCGAGCCAGGACTGGATTCAGGATGCGGAAATTGAACTGTCCAAGAAGTTTACCCAGGAAACAGGAATCAAGGTTGATTATCAGATCATTCCTTCCGACCAGTATGTGAACCTTTTGATGACAAAGTTAAACACTGGTGAGTGTACGGACATCTTTGGAGCACAGAGTGGTAAATTCGATATTAAGGCACAGATCAACGTGGAAAAAAATGCGGTTGATCTAACAAAAACATCATGGGGAAGTCAGGTTGAACCGTTGGTCGCTGATGAGTTGTCTGTAGATGGAAAGCTGTATGGACAGCCGATTCAGGACGTATCTTCTGTATGGGCCATCGGTTATAACAAACAGATTTTCAAAAAACTCAATCTGGAAATTCCAAAAGATTATGCAAGCTTTCAAAAAGTATGCGATACCATTAAAGCAGCAGGAATCACTCCCATCTATGAGTGTGTGTCAGATGGCTGGCATCATACATTGTGGCTGCCTGAGGCAGGAGTTGAGGCTGAAACAGCAGAACCAGGTATCGTTGATAAATGGAACACCAACCAGGCACCGTTTAAAGGAGATGCAACCTTAATGACAATTTTGGGCCAGATGAATGACATGGTAGCAAAAGGTTATTGGGGAGAAGACTACATGTCCAATACTTATGCGGATTCCGCAAAAAATATCGCTTCCGGCAAGTATGCCATGACCGTTGCCAATCAGGGGTTTGGAGTGGAAGTTAATAAGGCTAATCCTGAGATTGCAGCAGATGACATTGGCTATTTTGTAATCCCGCTGGCCGATAACCAGACCTTAAACGTTAACCCGGCAGGCCCTGCAAGGTTCATATTCAGCGGTTCCAAGCACGCAGCTGAGGCTCAGCAGTATTTCGAGTTCCTGGCAAAGGAAGAAAATCTTAAGTACCTTACTGAGAATGTAGGTAAATTCAATAAACTGCCATTTAATAACGCTCCTAGCATGTATACAGAAACAATTCAGGATTTCTACAACAGATATGACAAGAAGGGTACTGTAATTCAGACAGCTGTAAAATATGTAAATCCTCAATGGAGCGAGATGGGAGCTAATTTGTCTGCCATGATCGTGGGAGAGATGACTCCGGAAGAAGTTCTGGCATCTATTGATGAAGTAAGAGCACAGCAGGCAAAGGCAGCAGGCGATCCAGCCTGGAAATGACAGCATGGAAGATCAGTTGAAAGAGAGTGAATACTATGAATAGAAAAAAGATATATCCTACGTGGTTTGCGGCTGGGGCGTTGCTTATATATTCGGTGTTATTTGTCCTTCCCGGAGTGATTGGAATCGGTTATTCCTTTACAGACTGGTCATCTTATTCAGACCAGATTAAATTTGTGGGGCTGGAGAATTTTAAGACTGTATTTTCAGCTGATGGAAATTATTTAAAGATCATGAAAAACACTCTGGTATTTACTCTTGGTACAACTGTAATAAAAAATATACTGGGACTTATGCTTGCGGTTTTGCTAACAAAATCCATTCGTTTTTTGAATTTTCACAGGGGAGTCATGTTTATGCCCTCTGTGTTGTCCACCCTGATACTGGGTATGATTTTTACTTCCATTTTAAACCCTTCCGACGGGTTGTTAAACACATTTTTCCGGGGAATTGGGCTGGAAGGATTTGCAAAACCGTGGCTGACGAGTCCTGCGTACGCATTCAAATCGGTAATGGCGGTGGATATCTGGCGAGGAACCGGATACATTATGACGATTTTAATTGCCGGAATCCTGTCCATATCTTCGGATTATTATGAAGCCTGCAGTATCGACGGGGCTTCCGGCTGGCAGAAGTTTCGGTTCATCACGCTGCCGCTGCTTCTTCCGACCCTGGCTACAACCACTGTTTTAAATGTGATCTATGGTCTTAAGGTCTTTGATATGATCTATGCTTTAACGAACGGGGGACCGGGTAAGGCAACAACAGAGGTTCTCTACACGGCAGTATTTAAAAAGTTTGGTACTGGTCAATATGCCATAGGTACAGCCCTTTCCTCCGTTATGTTTTTATTCATGGTGTTTATCGGATTCTTTATGATCCGTCTGATGACGAAAGACGAGGTGCAGGAATAATGAAAGCAAAAAAGAAAGCCGCCGCTGCAGCAGTGAATGCAGCGGCGTGGATCATAACAGCAATTTGCCTTGTTCCCATGCTGCTGATATTGTTGAATTCTTTTAAAGACAGTATGGGCGCATCGGAAATGAATCTTAACCTTCCGGCACTTCCATTGCAGTGGAATAATTTTCTGGTAGTAATTGAAAAGGGAAAGCTTCTAACCTCTTTTATGAACAGCTGTATCTATTCCGCAGCCAGCGTTTTCCTGTGTACCGTACTTGCATCAATGACCTCTTATGTATTCTCAAGGAACCGTTCAAAATTAAATCGTTTTCTCTACCTTTACATGGTTCTGGGAATTACCATGCCGGTTAATTATGTGGCATTGACAAAAGTTATGATGTTTCTTACACTAAATAATACAAGACTTGGAATTGTGCTTTTGTATACAGCTATGCAGCTGCCATTTTCGGTATTCTTAATCCATGGATTTGTGGCAAAGCTGCCGACAGAGCTTGATGAAGCGGCGGTCATCGATGGATGCTCACCGGTAAGACTGTTTGTTTCTGTCATTCTTCCTTTGTTAAAGCCTGCGATTGCCACGGTGATTGTACTGACCTTTTTAAATACTTGGAATGAATTTGTTTCACCGCTGTATTTTTTAAGCAGTTCTTCAAAATGGCCGATGACATTGTCCGTATATAATTTTTTCGGTATGTATTTTAAAGACTGGAATCTGGTTTGTGCAGATATTTTGCTTACCAGCCTTCCGGTAATCCTGGTATACTTACTGGGACAGAAATATATTGTATCCGGTATGACGGCCGGAGCGGTGAAAGGATAAAACTTTATGTCAGATAATAATGGCAGACCGGTTGTGACAGAGGTAGGGGGAGTGACCCTGACCTATCGAAATATTGCATCAGATATTATACACTGCTGCTGCAGCAGAGACGGACAGAAGCCATTAAAATCTGCTCTGGGAATTGAATTGTCGGAGCAGGGTGCGCTGGATTATAAGAATACGGAATTTTCTTGTCTGCTGGGAAATGGTCGGATCAACGGGGAAGTTGACATAATAACAGGAAGGGTGCGTTGGACTCTTGCTGAAACCGGAAAACTGCTTTTTGAGGAAACCGGAAGGGAACTGGAGGAGATTCCAGTCCTGCATTACACAACAAGTGGGGAAAGCCCGGAGGTTTCCAGGGTTAAAACTGTGGACGGAGAAAGGACTTTTATTCATAATCTGGTCGCTCAAGAGGTGCGGACTGCTTATCGGGGAAAATTGTATTTCAAGTGGCAGGAGAAGGAACGGATCCATGGACTGGGTCAGGGAGAGGAAGGAATCTATAATTATAGAGGAACCACTCAATATCTGTACCAGCATAACATGAGGAGTCCCATCCCATTTATCCTGTCAGACCGCGGCTATGGTATTTTATTCGACTGCGGTTCATTGATGACGTTTAATGATGACTCCCGGGGATCTTACGTCTATTTTGATACGGTTGATCAGCTTTCCTACTATATCATACTGGGAAATAATTTAGATGAGATAATTTCAGGCGTCAGAAGGCTGACTGGTCAGGCTCCGATGCTGCCCAAGTGGTCTTTTGGGTATATTCAGTCAAAAGAGGCTTATCATACCCAGGAAGAGCTCCTGGCTGTAGTAGATGAATACAGAAACAGGGAGATTCCAATTGATGGAATTGTACAGGATTGGAACACCTGGGAGGATGGAAAATGGGGGAATAAGATTCTGGATAAAACTCGTTATCCGGATTTTCCCACAGCGGTAAAGGAACTTCACAGGAAACACGTTCAAATAATGGTTTCCGTATGGCCCAATATGAGCTCTGATGGAGAAAATTGTGAGGAATTCCGTAATGGGTGTCTGCTTTTAAATGATTTATCTACCTATGATGCGTTTAACCCTGAAGGCAGAAACATGTATTGGAAGCAGCTTGAACAGGAACTTTTTTCGGCAGGTGTGGATGCGTGGTGGTGTGATTCCACAGAGCCATTTAGCGGACCTGACTGGAAGGGCAGCTATAAAAAGGAGCCGTGGGAGAGATATCTGCTCGTTGGGGAAGAACATAAAAAATACTTAGACCCAGCAGTGGCAAATCTATATGGCACAGTTCATGCCAGAGGGATCTATGAGAATCAGAGAAACAGCTGTGAGGATAAACGGGTATTAAATCTCACCCGCTCCGGTTATGCAGGTTCTCAGGCGTATGGAACTGTTCTCTGGTCAGGGGATATTTCCGCAACCTGGGAAACATTTCAAAAGCAGATCCGGGAGGGACTGAATTTCTGCATGAGCGGACATCCTTACTGGACTTTGGATGCAGGCGGTTTCTTTGTAGTGAAGGATAACTGGAAGAAGCGTGGGTGCGGCTGTCATAATGATCCGGAGCCAAAATGGTTCTGGCAGGGTGGATATGAACTGGGTACAGAGGATGCGGCCTACCGGGAACTTTATGTGAGATGGCTACAGTTTTGTGCTTTTCTTCCCATGTTCCGTTCCCACGGGACCGATACTCCAAGAGAAATCTGGAATTTCGGAGAGCCAGGAACCATGTTTTATGATGCACTGGAGAAATGCATTCGTATGAGATACCAGCTTTTGCCATACACTTATTCCCTGGCTGGAAAGGTGATGCTGCACGATTATACCATGTTTCGCAGTCTTTTGTTTGATTTCCCGGAGGATGAAATCGCCTGTGAAATCGGTTTCCAGTTTATGTATGGGGATTCCCTTCTTGTTTGCCCGGTGACAGAACCCATGTATTATGAGCCGGAAAATCATAGATTAGAGACAAATAAACAGTGGGACTGTTATCTTCCCTCTGGCGTTAACTGGTATGATTTTCAGACTGGTGAAAAATACGAAGGTGGACAGTGGATTACAGTGGAAGCCATTCTTGACCGGATACCGGTATTTGCACGGGAAGGTGGAATTATTCCCATGGAACAGGGACTCCAATATACGGGGGAGGTAGTGGATACGCCATTTGAATTCTATATATATGAAGGAAAAGACGGAATTTTTGAATTATATGAGGATGCAGGGGATGGATATGAATACGAAGGCGGAACGTATAACCTGATTCCGGTATCATGGAATGATACCGAGAAGGAATTGCGTGTAGGTGAAAGCAGCTTTGTATTCCCCCAATCGATATCCGGGCGAACCTGTGTAGTTTATACTTCTTCAGGAAGAACAAAGATTTTTTCTTATAATGGTAAGGAAATAAAAATAAAGTTGGATGACGTGGGGCCGAGAGTAAAACCTTCTGAAACAACATGAGGATAACCGGAGAAATGTACAAGTGAACAGAGTACATTTCTCCGGTTTTTGTGATATCAGATTCTATAATTTAATTGAATATACCATTAGTTGAAGCTCTTTCGAAGTTTCTGCTTTCCCATAATAATTGGAATAGGTTTGTTTCATCAACATGTTTCTCACCTTTAAAATTTCCTTCAGTTCATCATGGGAATAGAGCCTGATTGCATCCCCGTAGAGGACTTCTGGTTTGACCAGAGGTTCTCCGTAGGGAATCGTTTTCCCGCCGTAAAGCATGACTTTCTTTTCCTGGTCCCACTCAAACTGGGACAGAGAAAGAGCATTCTCACCCGACTCCCAACTGGTGGTTGGAAAATATAACTCTGCATATTCCGCATTGCATATATCCATAAAATGTTTGCCGCCAGGTTTTAATGCCTTTGTTATTACATCAAAAATCTTTAAATTTTCAGACTCATTTTCCAGATAACCAATGGCTCCATCTGCTAAGTTTAAGACAGCATCAAATTCCTGATTAAAGTTTATGTCTCGAATATCAGATAATATAAATTCTGCGCTTAAGCCCTCTTCTTTTGCTGTATTTTGTGCATCTGTTATAAAGTCTTTGGTAATATCCGCTCCGACAACTTTAAATCCTCTTCTGGCCAGTTCCAGACTATGCCTTCCGAAACCACATGCCAGATCCAGAATACGTTGATTTTCTCTCAAGTTTAATGTGTTAATAATAAAATCGATCTGCTGTTTTGTATCCTCTACCCAAGAATGGTTTTTTATATCCAGGCTCCATACATTTTTATACCAGTCTGATCCTTTTGCTATCATTTACATTTCCTCCAAATTGTTATTGCCGGCATAATTATTCTATATTAAAAAACATAAAATTTGTAGACTTGAATTTAAAAATATGGTATGATTAATAATAGAGTGCGGTTAAGTATAGGACACTTGTATTGTACACTTTCGACAAAAATATACAGCAATTTTATTGGATTTGTATATAGAACTACTTAGATATCCATGATATACTGTACCTAGAAAATAGATGTGTAGTTTGTGACTGGTAAGGCAGGCAAGATCTACAGGGTTGATATCACATATTAGCAGATTGTGATAAGTAGTCCTGATAGCTTGTCTATTTTTTTTATCTGAAGGGGATTATGAAGATAGAGAAGGTTCTGAATAATAATATGGTATTAGCTTATAATACTGAGGGAAAAGAGATCATACTGAAGGGGAAAGCGATCGGCTTTGGTAAGAAAAAAGGCGATGAAGTGGACCACAAACTGGTAGAGCGTGTGTTTATTCAGAATGATAAGCGTGACGTCCGTCATTTTGAAGAATATTTCGCAAAACTTCCTCAGGAATATTGGGAGATCAGCGAGCAGACTGTTGATTATGCAAAAAATGAGTTCAGCATGCAGCTGGATTCCAGGATCATATTGACGATCTGTGATCATATCGCAGGTGCGACTGAGCGTTATAAAGATGGAATTATCCTTCGGAACGCTATGCTCTGGGAAGGAAAGCGATTTTATCCCAGTGAATTTAAGGTCGGTCAGTATGCAGTTGATTTGATCCAAAGAAGGCTTAATATTTCCATGGAAGAGGATGAAGCCATGTTTCTGGCATTCCACTTTGTCTATGGGCAGAACAACAAGCAGGAGACTGATGATCTGGAATTAATTACGGGGATTATCCGCGATATTGTAGATATTGTTGAAGCCGCTTATCAGGTAAAACTAAATACGGAAACCTGGGATTACAGGCGTTTCGTAACACACATACGATTTTTTGCTCAGCGCATGCTGCAGAATAAGCAGTATGAATCCACAGATGATGAGTGGTATCAGCTTTTGAAGAGTAAATACCGCAAATCATACAACTGTATTGTTAAGATAGCGGATTATATCCATGATCGGTACTATTATGAGATGGACCGGGAAGAGATGATGTATCTGATGATCCATATAGAGAAAGTGACGAGAGAACTAATTTAGATTGTTTTAAGAGCACAGTAAAAACAGAGAGATGGGATTGTTACCGGACTGGAAGGTCTGGGCAGGACCCTGCACATAAAGCGACTGCGGTGAAGTATCGGCAGTCTGCTTTTAGCAGGGTCCTTTTTTATAACTTTTTTTGAATGATAAGGCGTCATTTATGGATTCCTTTTCAGATAGACTAAAAAATAACCTTATAAAAGGGGGAGAATTTTATGGCATTAGATTATGCTAAAACCGCTGAGACAATCTTAAATAAAGTCGGCGGAGAGAAAAATGTTTCAGGACTGACACACTGCATGACACGTTTGCGGTTTGTATTGAAAGATTCAGCGATTCCAAAGGATGCGGACGTTGAAAAGATCCCGGGAGTGATCCGGGTGATACGTCAGGGTGGACAATATCAGGTGGTAATTGGAAATGAAGTCAGCAATGTTTACAAGGAAATGTTAAAACTGGGTCATTTTGAAGAAAGTACAGGCTCAACGGAAGGCGGTTCCAAGGAAAACTTATTTTCAAGGCTTTCCGG